>NZ_JBFODV010000109.1:0-22176 GCF_040908495.1 Aeromonas sp. R1-1
GAGTTACCCCCGCAGTGTGAAGGCAAGACCACAAAAGTATGCGGTGCAAAAAGCCAATAAAAACAATGCCAGTCAGGCTTAACTGACTGGCATTATGCCGCAGCATCCCTTTTTTTTCGCACTATCTGAACGAGGTCAGATTATTGCTGAATTTCTTGTACGCCAGATACGCGAACTTCTACGCGACGATCCGGAGCCAGGCAGGAGATCAGTTGAGCTTTAGCAGTTACGCCGTTGCACTTGGTACCGGTAACCGGGTTGGCTTCGCCACGACCTTCGATGGCAACTTTGCTGGCAGCCATACCTTTGCTCACCAGGAAGTTGGCAACGGTACGGGCACGGGCTTCAGACAGCTTCTGGTTGTAAGCGTCGGAACCGATACGGTCGGTGTAACCAACAACAACAGCGTTGCCATCTTTCGGCTGGAACTCAACGATTTGCTGATAGAGACCGTTCAGGGCTGCAACGCCTTCCGGCTTCAGGGTGTCTTTGCCGAAGGCAAACAGCACGTCTGAGTTCAGGGCGAAGTTCTTCTCTACCACTTGCGGAGCAGGAGCCGGAGCCTCTTCAACAACCGGTGCCGGAGCCGCTACCGGCGCTACGTAGGAAGTACGGAACGGGTGGTATACAGCTTCCAGAGTTGCAACGCTCTGGTTGGACTTGTAGTGGAAACCATCGTTATTCAGGTCAGCCACGTCCCACATGTAGCGGTAGCGAGCTTGCAGATCCAGCGCGTCACTTACCTTGTAAGTCACACCGGCACCGGCCAGCGGGGAAACTTTAGTGTCGCTGATGCCCAGACCATCGGTGTGAGCCCAGTAGGCGCCGCCTTCAGCGAACAGAGAGAAGTTGTTGCCAACCGGCATACGGGCGATACCGGACAGGGTGGCACCCTGGTTCTCGTAACGCTCACCTTCAATGTTGCCACGACCAGCGTACTGGTAACCGAACTCGGTACCGAAGTTCTCGGTGAAGTTGTAACCAACGAAGGCGTTGGCTGCAGCAGCATCTTCAGTACCTTCGTAACCGCCGCCATCGATCTTGTTCAGACCGTTGAAGTGAGCAGCACCGACACCGGCACCGAAGTAGATGTCGTCAGCGGCGTGAGCAGCGGTAGCACCCAGAGCAGCCATGGCGATGGCGATCATGGAAGGAGCCATTTTCATCATAAAAAAATCCTCGTTGAGATCGCACGTTATTCACGTGCTTCACACTTTGTAATTTATGTAAGCTGCAGGCTCCGCCGTACGGCTGGCGTCGAGTCTGGCAGATGACCCGGTATAACCGGGTTGCACACTCTCCTGGTGTGTCGAGTGCGCTGGCATGGCACGCAATGCGTGAGAAACCACTGCCAGGCAACTGATGTCATTCCGATGACGAGGCGCACTCTATGCCGATTTTAAAACATGATCAAGCTCACAAATGAGCCTTGTGGCAAATTGTGTCGTGACCTTAAATGGCTGTTTATCCAGATTAATTAGTGATCCAGATAGGCCCTGTGCAGTTTCTTCTCCAGCTTCATATAGGCCTGAACCCAGTCGCTATGCGGGCTGGCAGGATTCGCTCTGGCGGCAAAGACCGCGAGGTAGTCAGCCTGGGTAGCGCTCTGCAGCAGGGGGGTAAATGTCATCAAGAAATGTCGGGCCAGATAGGGGTCAAGGGGCCAGATGTTGAGGATGGCGCGAGCCACAGGCTGAACCGCAGCTGAACAGATGAAGTGGCGATGTCCCGCCTCCAGCCAGTCGGCCATTTCGCACATGCCCGATTCGGGCACCAGACCACCATCACCCGGGGTGGTTGCCAGAGCAATAGCCTGACCATTTACCGTGATGAGCTGTTCATTGTTATGCAGGGTGCCGTCGTGGCTGCGCAAGGCCAGGTCCGGGCATGCCAGTTCAAGAAACAGGCTGCAGCTCTCCGGCAGGGCGGCCAGCAGTTCGCTGGCATGGCTGGACATCAAGGCCGGAAGCCAGAATGCTTCGGCGCGATATTGTTCACCTTGCAGGCGCTGTTGTGCCAGTTCTTCTGTGCTGGATACGGGGTGCAGGCGAGAGATAATGCCGGGAAACGCCATACTTATTCCTCTTAATGGGTATCCGGCGGATTATACGAGTTATTGGGGGGGCCACAATAAAGGTTTCTTTTCGAGACTGTTTACCTGAGGCGGCTGAGCGATTACCATCCCCCCTTGAAGGCAAGGGTTGTCGCCGAAAGGCGCTCATAAGATAGAGGCTCGACCATAACGAGTCCGAACAAAACTGATACACTTGACTACGAGTCGTCGCGAAAAATAAAAGGCGGAGTAAATCCGCCAAACGGAGTATGGAACATTATGAATTCAAATATCGTCACTGTTGGCAAGAAGATCCGTCAGATCCGTGAAGCGGTCGGTTTGAGCCGTCCGAAGTTTGCAGATTTACTGGGTGTTCCTCCCACCACGCTGAAAAACTACGAGCTGGGTTACCGTGAAGTTGGGGGCGCCTTCCTGGTTGCCCTGGCGCACCACCCGGATCTGCACAAGTTCACTCTCTGGCTGCTGGCAGACAAGAAAGTCGCCGAAATCGGCCAGATTGGCCCGGATGACCTCGCCAAGGCGTGATCATTGATGTGAATAGAAATGCCGCCTTCGGGCGGTATTTTTTTTGGGTTGCCGATCGATATTTTGATCTAACACGCTTTGAATTATCCATGCAGGCCAACGAGAATAAGCGGCCCCGAAAAGTGGGCCCCCTGGTGGTATCTGGCCACCCGAACACTATTACATTCAGGATGATATGAGCAATCGTATGGAGTATGGGTATGAGCAGTAATGAGTTGGATAAACGCTATGGCCTGATGACTGCCATTGCGATGGTGGTCGGCGTGGTGATCGGCTCCGGTGTCTTCTTCAAGGCCGATGATGTACTGCGTCTGACTGGCGGTAATCTGGCCATTGCGCTGCTGGCATGGGCGCTGGGGGCATTTTCGATGATCTTCGGCGCGCTGGTGTTTGCCGAGTTTGCCCAGCGGATCGAAAAGTCCAACGGTATCGTCGATTATGCCGAAGCGGCATACGGCAAAATGTTTGGTTATCTGGTGGGGTGGTTCAAAGGCGTACTCTATTACGCCCCTCTTTCCGCCATCCTTGCCTGGGTCGCCGCTCTGTACACCATGATCTTGCTCGGCAGTGATAATCCGACCAACTCTGGTGCGACCTGGATACTGGCGGCTGTCTATATGACGGTCACCTATCTGATCAACTTCTACACCCCGGTCCTGGCGGGCAAGCTGCAAGTGGGTTCTACCCTGATCAAGTTGATCCCGCTGATCCTGGTTGCCATTGTGGGCACCATTTCAGGCTTGCTCAATGGTGTCACCGTGACCAACTTTGTGCAGGCAATGGATGGGATAGGAAGCACCGGAGGCACTCTGGCCACGGCCGTGGTTGCTACCGCCTTCGCTTATGAGGGGTGGATCGCCGCCGTGACCATCAACAGCGAAATTCGCGATTCCAAGAAGAATCTGCCCAGAGCGCTGGTGATTGGCACCCTGATCGTCTTTGTGGTCTATGTCACCTATTTTCTGGGGATCGCCAGCGTCTTGCCGACGGACGAGATAGTGGCGCAAGGGGATAACGCGGTAAATCTCGCGACAACCAGCCTGTTTGGCGGGACTGCCTCGACCATTTTGACCGTGTTCGTGATTATCTCCTGCCTCGGAACCCTCAATGGTCTGGTGCTGGCGACCATGCGCATTCCCTACTCGCTGGCGATCCGCAATCAGGGTCCTGCCCCCAAGTGGATGAGCCGTATCGAACCGCATCACCACATGCCAATCAACTCGGCCCTCGCGGCAGCCTTGTTGTCGGTGATCTACTCAGTGCTGTGGTACTGCAGCATCAACGAGACATTCGGTCGTTACATCGCCCTGGACGAGATGCCGATCGTGCTGATTTATGGCCTCTATCTGTTCCTCTATGTCTGGTACATGCGCACCTTTACCGAGTTGGGCTGGATAAAGCGGTTTGTGATCCCGACCTGCGCCACTTTGGGCGCGCTCATCATTCTGTATGGTGGTATCACCAATCCCAGTCTGGGACTCTATCTGCTGGTCTCTGTGGGGGTAATTCTGCTCGGGTTGCTCTTCTACCGTAAGGAGTAACCGGGTAAGTGAGTTGAATAAAAAAAGCGCCGAATGGCGCTTTTTTCATGTGTAAACCGCAGCATGTCGACAACTAACTGCCCAGCAACCCGAGGCGGCCCAGTTCATCCTTGAGCTGATCGAGATTGCGCTCGACACAGGCTTCCCCCTCGTTGATGGCATCGCTGGCACGATGAAAATCCATGATGGAGAAGCTGCCAAGGCGCGGGCAGAGCTGGATCTCCGGCGGGTCACCGGCCATCCGGGCGCGGGTGATCCGCTCCTGCATGATGTTGATGGAGCCACTCATCACGCTCCACAGACCCGGGGTGGCTGGCGCGGATTCACCGCGATTGAGCCACTGGCTGAGCAGGCCGCCGCTGCCGGGTTGATCCGGCTCGTCGGTCCAGGGTTGGTGCATATCGGTGTTGAGGTTGACCGCAATCACCACCTCGGCCCCCATGGCGCGGGCCAGCGAGATGGGCACCGGATTGACCACGGCGCCATCGACCAGCCAGCGGTCGTTGATCCGGGTCGGGGTGAGGATCCCCGGCATGCCGCAGGAGGCGCGTACCGACTGGCGCAGCGGGCCCTGTTGCAGCCAGATCTCGCGGCCGGTATCGAGTTCGGTGGCGATGCAGGCGAAGGGGATGGGCAGATTCTCGAGATCGGGATCCCCCAGATGGCTGGCGGCAAGGCCAAACACCTTTTCGCCGCGAAACAGACCGCCGGAGAGGGCCGGGTCGAGCAGGCTGACCACCTGCAGGCGGGTAAAGCCGCGCACCCAGGTTTCCAGCCGATCCAGTTCACCGGCGGCATAGGCGGCACCGACAAAGCTGCCGATGGAGCAGCCAGCGATCAAATCCGGTTTGATGCCGAGACGTTCAAGGGCGCGGATGACGCCGATATGGGCCCATCCTCTGGCGGCGCCGCTCCCGAGAGCGAGCCCTACGCGGGGTTTACGTGGCACGACAGTCCTCCAAAAAAGGGGTTGAGGGCTCAGCTTACTCCGAGAGTCAGGAGGCGTCACCCTGCCATCTTTCGCTGCGGTTGCGACCGTTGGCCTTGGCCTGATAGAGCGCCACATCGGCGCGGCGCACCGCTTCGTGCAGGGGAAGGTTCTCCTGGTGGGGCAGATAGCCGAGGCTGATGGTGACCTCCAGCCCAGGCTCGATGGCGGCCCAGTCATGATCTGCCACCGCCTTTCTCAGCCGCTCCGCCAGTTCGCCGATCTGTGCGGCGTTACTGCGGCCAATCAGCAGCAGAAACTCTTCGCCCCCCCAGCGGATCAGGCGGTCTGTGGGCCTAAGCTGCTGCTGGCAGATCTGCACCAGCCGGATCAGCACGATATCGCCGACCGCATGGCCGAAGTTGTCATTGACCCGTTTGAAGTGATCCGCATCGAACATCAGGATCCCCGCTTGCAACCGGGCCAGATCTCCCGCCTGCTCCAGCAGCACCAGGTAGTGGCGGTTGAAGGCACCGGTGAGGGCATCGTGGCAGGAGAGATAATTGAGTCGCTGGTTGAGACGATGGGATCTCAGGTTGGAGAGGGCGGCCAGCAGCATAAAGAGGATGGCGAGCAGGGTCGGCGTGGACTGGCAGAGCATGGCCCACACCAGCGGCAGCAGGGTGACGTTGTGCACCAGCCGCAACGGTGTATCGGGGATTGCCATGGTCAGTTGCAATGCCCCTTGCCGCCACTGATATTCGTCGGTCGGCTCGGGGTCTTGCGGTACCACGGGTTGGCGCGCGCTGCTGGCCAGCACCTGATGGTACTGATTGAGCAGCAGATACTCACCCAGCGCCGGCGCCAGTTGATTGAGCTGCGATTGCAAGCGTGAAAGCAGGATGTCCATGCTGATCATCCCTACCAGCGAGCCGTCCTTGTAGAGAGGCTGGGACATGGTGACCATGGTGCCCAGTCCGGCAAAATCTTCGTAGGGGCGGGAGAGAATGGTGTCCCGGCTGGGGTTGGGTGACATCAGCGCATCCTGCCAGTAGTGCTTGTCATAGATGCTGCGGGCAAAACGAAACTGGCTGGAGGGGATCCAAGGATAGAGGTAGATAAAGTTGTCCACGCCGGTGAAGTAGGCCCAGGCGATCTCGCTGCCCAGGCGCTGGCTGGCGGTGGCCAGCAAGGGGGAGAGGCTCAGGGCCAAATGAAGTTGCGCCTCCCGCGCACTGCCGGGGGGCGGCAGCGGGCCGTCACCGGTGAGGTTGCCCGCCAGTCCGGCCGGTAAATCACCGGGGAGTTTGTCGAGAGCCAGCCCCTCTGGCAGCGCCTCGATATGGCGATAGAGCTGGCGGGTGAGCACCGACTGGGGGTCGCTGCGCAGTCGCTCTTCGGCCTGACCGCGCATCGCCTCCAGAAACACTTCGGTCTGTTTGAACCGATCTCGCAGGTAGATGGCGCTGTTGAGGGTATCGCTCTGGTAGAGGCGTTCTATCTGTTTCAGGCTTTGCCGCAAGGTCAGACCAATCAGCAGGATGACCACGGCGAACAGGAGCCAGGTCAGGCGTGTGAGAAAGCGGTGGTCAGACATTTTGGGCATAGGCAGTCAGTCGGGCTGCGAAGGAAATTGTCGTTAGTGTATGCGATGTGGCGTGAAAACAAACGGCGCGACCTGAAACAGAGTGAGCTTATCCCGCTCTTGTTACGTTTTGTCACATTTATACATAGTCACGGCATAGTCTGGGGCTAAAATGGCCCCAATCTGGATTTACCCTCTCACTCTTCATGGACTGTTCGATGAAAATGCGTATCTGGCTCGGCTTGGGCCTTCTTCTAATCGTGGTTGCCGGCGTCTGGGCGCTGCGTCACAGCGAACCCGCCGCCAAAGCACCGACCAGACAGGTCAATATCCGCACTCAAACCGTCAAACAGAGTCTGGCCGAACCGACCCTCAAGCTGGTGGGCAAGCTGGCGGCCAATCGTTCCGTCATCATCAGCCCCGAAGTGACCGGTCGCATCGTCAAGATTGCGGTGCAATCTGGTCAGAGCGTGGCGAAGGGGGAGACCCTGATCGCGCTGGATGCGGGCAAGCAGCAGGCGGAGCTGGCCGAGCAGAGCGCCAGTCTGCGCGACGAGAACCGCAAGCTGGGGGATATGCGCAAGCTGGTGGCCCGTGGCGCCGTGACCCAATCCGAGCTGGAGGGGCAGGAGGCCACCGTGGCCCAGGTGCAGGCACGGCTCGATGCCGCCCGCTACGAGCTCTCCCTGCGTACCCTGCAGGCGCCCTTTGCCGGTACCGTGAGCCTGATTGACCTGAGCGAAGGGGCGCTGGTCAATAGCGGCGACACCCTGCTGCATCTCGATGAACTCGACAAACTGCGCCTCGATCTGGCGGTGCCGGAGCGTTACCTCTCCCTGCTGCGCCCGGGCATGGCGGTTACCGCCACCAGTACCGCCTGGCCGGATCAGCAATTCAGCGGCACCCTGACCACCCTCGACAGCCGCGTCTCCAACGATACCCAGAACATCAAGGCGCGGGTGATGATCCCCAATGGCAACGGTCAGTTGCGCCCGGGCATGCTGCTCAATGTGGAGCTGGCGCTGCCTGCCCAGCAGCTTACCCTGATCCCCGCCCAGTCGGTGGAGTACGCCGGTGAGCAGCGCTTTGTTTACCGTCTGGAGGCCGATGGCCGGGTCAAGCGGGTGCCTGTGGTGCTCGGCGAGACCGAAGGGGAGACCGTCTGGGTCACCGAGGGGCTCAAGGTCGGCGATCGCATCGTGGTCGAGGGGCTGGTCAATCTGCGTGATGGGGTGCAGGTACGTGATCTGGCCGAGGTGAACGGCTGATGTGGCTCTCCGATATCTCAGTTCGCCGCCCGCTGGTGGCGGTGGTGCTCAGCGCTCTGCTCACCGTGTTTGGTCTGGTCGCGTTCAGCAAGTTGACGGTGCGGGAGATGCCGGACGTGCAGATCCCGTCGGTCTCCATCACCACCACCTATGAGGGGGCGGCCCCCTCGGTGATGGAGAGTCAGGTCACCAAGCCTATCGAGGATCAGCTCTCCGGCATCAGCGGCATCAAGAACATCAACTCCATGACCCGCAAGGGGCGCTCGATGATCACCGTCGAGTTCAAGCTCGGCTGGAATATGGTGGAGGGGATCTCCGATGTGCGCGATGCCCTCTCCCGCGCGCGGCCCCGGCTGCCCGATGATGTGGACGAACCGCTGGTGACCAAGGACAGCGGCAACGGCGATGTGGCGATCTGGCTCAACTTCAGCAGCAGCCAGATGGATCGCACCGCCATGACCGACTACGCCAACCGGGTGCTGGTCGACCCCCTGAGTCTGGTGGATGGGGTGAGCGAAGTGGCGCTCTCCGGCGATCTGACCCAGGTGATGTATGTGCGGCTGCGCCCGGCCGACATGGCGGCCCGTGGCATCACGGTGAGCGATGTGGAAGATGCCCTCAAGCGGGAGAACATCGAGCTGCCGGGGGGCGAGATCCGCAACAACTCCATGACCATGGCGGTGCAGATCGCCCGGCTTTACCACACAGCGGAAGATTTCCAGCAACTGCAAGTCACCACAGCCGCCAACGGCCAGAGCGTCTATCTGGCCGATATCGCCGACGTGGAGGTGGGGGCCAAGAACGAAGACAGCGCCTATCAGCGCAACGGCAAAGAGAGTCTGGGTATCGGCATCGTCGCCCAGTCCACCGCCAACCCGCTGGCGGTAGCGCAGGGGATCGAGAAGAAACTCGGCGAGATGCAGCGCTTCCTGCCGGAGGGGGCCAAGCTCGAGGTGGATTACGACTCCACCATCTTTATCAAACAGGCCATCGACGAGGTGTACGAGACCCTGGCCATCTGCGCCGTGCTGGTGGTGGCGGTGCTCTATCTGTTCCTCGGGCAGGGGCGCACCACGCTCATTCCGGCCATTACCGTGCCGGTGTCGCTCATCTCCGCCTTTATCGGCGCCTGGTATTTCGGCTTTTCCATCAACCTCATCACCCTGCTGGCGCTGATCCTCGCCATCGGCCTGGTGGTGGATGACGCCATCGTGGTGGTGGAGAACATCCACCACCATCTGCAGCGGGGGGAACCGCCCCTGCTGGCCGCCTGGCACGGCACCCGCGAGGTGGGCTTTGCGGTCATCGCCACCACCGCCGTGCTGGTGATGGTGTTTGTCCCCATCGCCTTTATGGATGGCATGGTGGGGCGGCTCTTTACCGAGTTTGCGATATTGCTCTCCTTGGCGGTGCTCTGCTCCTCGCTGGTGGCGCTGACCCTGACCCCGGCCATGGGCTCCTGGTTGATGCGCCCGCTCGATAAACCGAACCGGCTCACCGCCGGGCTCGATCGCGGGCTGGGCTGGCTGGAGGGGCACTATCGCCACCTGTTGGCGTGGGTGCTGCGTCGCTCCCGCTGGACGCCGCTGGTGCTGCTGCTCTGTCTGGGCGGTATCGGTGCCCTCTTTGCCCAGCTGCCGACCAGCCTTACTCCGACCGAGGATCGCGGCGTCATCTATGTCTTCGTCAAGGGGGCAGAGGGGACCAGCATCGAGCGGATGAAGCGCAACATGCAGCAGGTGGAGTCCGCCATCATGCCGATGCTGGGCAAAGGGGTGGTGCAGGCGCTGAGCTTCAGTACCCCCGCCTTTGGCCGTGGCGGCGATCAGACCGGTATGGTGATCATCCAGCTCACCGACTGGGCCGAGCGCGACGTCACCGCCACCCAGTTCTCCCGCTCGCTGGGTGCCAAGCTCTCCGGCATTCCCGATGTGATGATCCGCACCTTCCAGCCCGGCTTCCGGGGTGGCTCCACCGCACCGGTGCAGTTCGTGCTGCAGGGTAACGACTATGCCGAGCTCTACCAGCAAGGGTTGGCGCTGCAACAGGCGGCGCAGGGCAGCGGCCTGATGCTGAGCCCGGATCTCGACTACGCCGAGAAGACCCCCGAGCTGCAGGTGACCATCAATCGCGACAGCGCCAGCCAGCTCGGCATTCCGGTCTCCACCGTGGCCAACAGCTTGCAGACCCTGCTGGGCGGGGCGAGCAAGACCACCTATGTGGACAGGGGCGAGGAGTATGACGTCTACCTGCGCGGCAACCAGACCGAGTTCAACGGCATCTCGGATCTTGGCCGCATCTACCTGAAGGCAGCCAATGGCGAGATGGTGAGTCTCTCGACGCTGGCGACGGTCAAGCAGGTGGCGACCGCCAACCGCCTCAATCACTACCAGCGCCAGAAGGCGGTGACCCTGACCGCCGACGTGGCGCCGGATCACACTCTGGGCGAGGCGCTCGATTTCCTCGATGGCTGGGCCAACGAGCATCTGCCGAGCGGCATGACGGTCGATTACGCCGGTGACTCCAAGGATTACCGCGACAATCAGGGGGAGATGGCGATGGTCTTTGGCCTCGCCCTGCTGGTGGTCTATCTGGTGCTGGTGGCCCAGTTCGAGAGCACCCTGACCCCGGCGGTGGTGATGGTGACGGTGCCGCTCGGCATCTTCGGTGGCCTGCTCGGCCTCTGGCTGACGGGGCAGGAGATGAGCATCTACAGCCAGATCGGCATGATCATGCTGATCGGCATGGTGACCAAGAACGGCATCCTCATCGTCGAGTTCATCAACCAGCTGCGCCAGCGGGGCGAAGGATTCGAGGAGGCGATCATCGCAGGCTCGGTGCGCCGCTTGCGCCCCATCCTGATGACTTCGCTCACCGCCATTATCGGCGCGGTGCCGCTGATGCTCTCCATGGGGGCGGGCTACGAGAGCCGGATGGCGGTGGGAACCGTGGTCTTCTTCGGGTTGTCGCTGGCAACCCTGGTTACCCTGCTGGTGGTGCCTGCCATCTACCATCTGATCGCCCGCCACGCCGGTATGACAGGGGCGCGGGATCAACAGGTAGACGAAGCGCTGGCCGCCAAGGGGGCAGGGGAGTCGCAGCCTCCGGCGCTCTGACCTCAATCCTGACGGGGGCCAGTTATCAGCCTCATCATCACAAGGGCGCCTGCGGGCGCCCTTGCTATTGCGGGCGGCGGCCTATTCCGCGGGATCTATAGGGATAAAAAGCCATCGCCCCCCTTGGCCGCAACCGGTATAATGCGCGACCCGAATTGTTCCAGGTGGTTAAAATGCAGCCGGTTACCAACCTTTTCTCCTATCCCCGCTATTGGGCCGAGTGCTACGGCACGGCGCCCTTCCTGCCCATGTCCCGCAAAGAGATGGACAAGCTGGGTTGGGACAGCTGCGACGTCATTCTGGTGACGGGGGATGCCTATGTGGATCACCCGAGCTTCGGCATGGCGGTGATCGGCCGCATGCTGGAGGCGCAGGGCTTTCGGGTCGGCATCATCGCCCAGCCGGACTGGTCATCGAAGGATGACTTTATGCGTCTGGGCAAACCGAACCTCTTCTTCGGGGTGACCGCGGGCAACATGGACTCCATGATCAACCGTTACACCTCCGACAAGAAGCTGCGCCACGACGACGCCTACACCCCGGGGGATGTGGGTGGCAAGCGGCCGGATCGCGCCACCCTGGTCTATACCCAGCGCTGCAAGGAGGCCTTCAAGGAGGTGCCGGTGGTTATCGGCGGCATCGAGGCATCCCTGCGTCGCATCGCCCACTACGACTACTGGTCCGAGACCATCCGCCGCTCCATCCTGCTCGATGCCAAGGCCGATATCCTTATCTACGGCAACGCCGAGCGGCCGCTGGTCGAAGTGGCCCACCGCATCGCAGCGGGCGAGACCATCGAGACCATGCAGGATATTCGCGGCACCGCCGTCATCCGCAAGGAGCCGCTGCCGGGCTGGAAAGGGGTGGATTCGAGCAAGCTCGACCAGATTGGCCGCATCGATCCCATCCCCAACCCCTATATGGAAGGGGCGCCCTGCGCAGATGACGCCAGCGACGCGGCCCCTGCCGCGCAGGAGGCCAAACCCGTGCTGGTGCAGCCGGCCAAGCCCAAGCCGTGGGAGCTGACCTACGTGAAGCTGCCCGCCTATGAGCGGGTCAAAGAGGACAAGGTGCTCTACGCCCACGCCTCGCGCATTCTGCACCACGAGACCAACCCCGGCTGTGCCCGCGCGCTGGCGCAGGCCCACGGCGATCGCATCGTCTGGGTCAACCCGCCTGCCTTCCCGCTCGAAACCGAGGAGATGGACGGCGTCTTCGGCCTGCCCTACCAGCGGGTGCCGCACCCCGCCTATGGCAAGGAGAAGATCCCGGCGTTCGACATGATCAAGACCTCGGTCAACATCATGCGCGGCTGCTTTGGCGGCTGCTCCTTCTGCTCCATCACCGAGCACGAAGGGCGCATCATCCAGAGCCGCTCGGAAGAGTCGATCTTGAAAGAAATCGAAGATATCCGCGACAAGGTGCCGGGCTTTACCGGCGTCATCTCGGATCTCGGTGGCCCCACCGCCAACATGTACAAGCTGCGCTGCAAGAGCCCCAAGGCCGAGCAGACCTGCCGTCGCGCCTCCTGTGTCTGGCCCACCATCTGCCCGCACATGGACACCGACCACAGCCCGACCATCAACCTCTATCGCAAGGCGCGCGACCTCAAGGGGATCAAGAAGATCCTCATCGCCTCCGGCGTGCGTTACGACATCGCGGTAGAAGATCCCCGCTATATCAAGGAGCTGGCCAAGTACCACGTCGGCGGCTACCTCAAGATCGCGCCGGAACACACCGAGGAGGGGCCGCTCTCCAAGATGATGAAGCCGGGCATGGGCAGCTACTACCAGTTCAAGGAGCTGTTCGATAAATACTCCAAAGAGGCGGGCAAGCAGCAGTACCTGATCCCCTACTTTATCTCCGCCCACCCGGGCACCACCGATGAAGACATGATCAATCTGGCGCTCTGGGTCAAAGAGAACCGCTTCAAGCTCGATCAGGTGCAGAACTTCTACCCGTCGCCGCTCGCCAACGCCACCACCATGTATTACACGGAGAAAAACCCGTTAAACAAGGTGAGCCGCACCGGTGGCGATGTGTTTGTCGCCAAGGGCGAGCGCCGTCGCCGCCTGCACAAGGCGCTGCTGCGCTACCACGACCCCGCTGGCTGGCCGATGATCCGCGAGGCCCTGCTCGCCATGGGCAAGGGCCACCTGATTGGTAATGGCCCTGGCTGTCTGGTGCCAGCAGAAGGCCGCAACGAGCGCGCCGCCAGCGGCAAGGGGCTGAAACCGGCCTTGACTCGCCACAGTAACATTGCCCATCAGCGCGGCAATGGCGCAGGCAACAAGCCAACGGGCGGCAAGCCGGTGGGTTCCCAGCTGCACAAAGGGGCGGCTAACGGCAAACCGGCCGCACAAGGCGAAGGCAAGAATGCGGGTAAGGATAAACCTGCCCATAAGGGCAAGGCGCCGACCCGCGCTGGCTCTGCCAAGCCGGGCGCCAAACCCGCTACTCAAGGTGGCAAGCCTGCGGCTAAAGGCAATGGTGTCAAGCGACCGGCGCGGTAATATTTCCTGATTGGAAAGCGATAGAAATAAAAAGGCGACCAGATGGTCGCCGTTGTTTAAGATATAATTCTTGAATACCTAATCGCACATTTTTTTTGTTTGTCTACAGTGATTGGGACTGCTCTGAGCTGACCTCGATTTATATTCCGATCACGACCAATCGGTGATTTTATGGCCTGAGTGGTAATTATTCTTCGGATGAAGTTTGGTGAGATATCTAGATGATAATAATATTTGCACAACTGAATTAGATAGTTGACAAACAAAATTGAATTCTCAATCTGAATCTCCCCACGGATACTAAGAGTGTCTGACTTTAGGTCGGCGATTAATATATCGGCTTTTGCCTTTTTGCTAACCTCGTCAATATCAACAACTTCTCGCAAGGTAAAAACAACTAAATCACATGATTTATTTATCCCAATTCCATTTTCTGGGTTGAAATAGGAAGACAGCTTTTTAAAAGAACGGTCGTTTGGCTCATCATGGTCAAGTGTAAATGCTAAGCTATCATCTGGGATTTCAAGAATATCCACACTTTGCACTTTGCTTCCAGGTGAAGATTCAGATAGGCGTAAGAAAGATCCTTTTTCTGTTATAGTTAGAGCCAGTTTTACTTTTTCGTGGAGAATTTCGCCAATGGTGTTAATCATTTATGGCTCCACTATATAATTGACATTATCTTCTCTCTCTGCTGCAGAAATGATGACATCATCGAAAATGACCGATTCCATACCATAGTCGCTGACAATAATAGGTTCGATTTCACCATCGCAGGTAATGTTAAATACATTGACGTTTTGGGGGGGCAATATATCAGCGCTATGAGCAACGAAGTTTTCTATCTGCTCTTTATTGTCTTTTATTTTATATAATTTTATTCTATTATTAATTTCTCTGACAATATAGTCACTATGAGTTGTCATAATAACTTTAATACCTGAGTTAACCAATCTTACAATAAGCTCAGCCATTATAATCTGATTGTCAGGATGTAGATTCAACTCGGGTTCGTCAATTATCAACGTTCCGTTCTTAGGGGCCAACTTATTGATATATAAGTCTATAAATGACATTGCCTTTATAGAGGATGAAGCGACCTGCAATGGAATCTCTGCCTCTTGGTCACCTAAATTATTATGAATTAAAAATGTAGTGTTCCCAGATTCACTACGAACAAATTCACCCTTTATCATTTTTGATAAAGTTTCTCTGATGAGATAATAATTATTTGTCTCAGAAAATTCGCTTTTTCGTTCTTGTAAATTTCCATTTCTAATCGCTCGGATGTTATCCGCGACTGGCAGAGAATATTTTGATATATTTTTCTCAAAAATATTCTGTACATTTGCCGAAGTTCTTTTTTTATGAGACTTTAATACTAATGAATTTCGTAAGAATTCTTCTGCAATATTACTTCTGTTATTATCTAGTTCTGGGTAGAAAAGTTCCACTCCAGTTCGTTCAGATGTAATAATAAATGGGTTACTGATGCCTAATTCAAAAAGAGATGAAACTATTTCACCCGTGATAAGGAAAAAAAAGTGATCATTTATGAAATCTATAACACCTTGTTCATAATCCTCCGCAGAATTAGGTTCAATAGGTGTCATGGTAATATTTATCTCATTGGAGTTCTTTTCTTTCTGAATAAATGCTAATTTATTACCCAAGGGATGCATTACTTTAGATAGCATCTCTTTTTTTTCGGCAACTGATAAAATAGATATATAATCTAAATTTATCTTTGTATTCTTAAAGAAATCAGTTTTAACACAAAAGCCATCCGCTAAAAATGAATTGAAAGAACGATTTATTTTTGAATAAGCCGTAGGTTTCAACAAGTCACTTAATTGTATTTTAAATTGTGTGACTAAGCTTTCAGTGCGATTACTGAATTCGGCGGCTTTTATAGTTTCAGCTATTCTTGATTCTCTATTTACAGCATCGTTAAATTTCTTTGCAATAATATACGTTGCATAACTAAGGTAAGTCTTACCAGAGTTATTTTTCCCGAAAATAATCGTCAACTCATTTGTTGAAAATGATCCCGACTTTATCGTACCTAAATTTTCAATATTTACCTTCATAAGGTACTACCCCTAATCGTCAAGTAGCATTTTTCCATACTACCACAAAACTACAGACTCTAGACATGGAATATTTTATGCTCATCTATCATGTGGTACTGAACTGCGGCAGGGGTTGATCAAGTCCTTTTTTTGTGAAGTTGAGGGTCCACTTGGAGCTAGTTTGGACGGTATGAGTCATCAGCTCACCTTCGCGGATGGTGGAAATCTGGGACACGCACTTTTATGAGAAAGGCGTAACACTGCCGAATCCCACGCTACCGCCCGTGGATTGCAGCTTCCAATATGCTCCCTTGACCCGTGCTGGCAGCAACCCATCGCAGCTCAACAGGTTCTGGATGGCTATGGTAAGCCAAACGAAACTGCCGAGGCGAGCCTTAAAGTGACCTAACTATCAGAAATTAATCGTTTTTTGAACTGGAGCAGCAAATGGAGCCGGAAGGCAGCTTTATAGCCATATCCCGCTTTGGCAAGCAGGGAAGGGGAGTGAATTGGGGCGACCCGCTGGTCGCCCCTGGTGATTGCCATATCCGGCTCGCGAAGGGTTAGCCGTTATAGCCGTAGCAGCGCTTGAGCTCCTCGAAGTCGTAGTAGTGGCTGCCGCTCTGGTAGGGCTGGCAGCCGGTTTTAAAGGCGATCTCCTTTTCGTTGTAGAGCATCTTGACCAGCACCTGCCGCTGCCCGTTCTGGTAGATATCCCACTGAATATTGGCGGTATAGGGGGAGACCCAGCCGCCGCGCCACTCGTTGTTCTGCTGGCTGAACAGCTGATCCGCGCTGGCCCCCTGACGGCTCCCTTCCTGCTTCATCAGGGCGGCGAGGGGGATAATGGCTTCGGCATGGGCAAAGCGCAGGGTGGCCAGTCGGCTCTGCTCGCCCTCCACCACCTGACGCTGCACCTCGTCAAACAGGCCGTCGAGCAGCGGCTGGGCAATGGCGTAGGGGGCGCTCTGGTTGGCAAAGCTCGGCCCCTTTTCGTAGAAATCTTCCGCATCAGAGAGGTAGGAGAACCAGGCAGACTCCTCCGGGGTCAGGAACTGCTCCAGCGCCCAGGGTTCGCTGCCCTGTGCCTGCGCTTCGCGGATCATGCCGGGGCCGATGATAAAGAGGTTGTAGAGCATCAGGGCGGCATCCACTTCGTCGCGCACATAGGTCATGCCGCCATCTTCCGGGTTGACGGCGACAAACTCGACGCCGCCCGCCAGATAGTCAACAAAGCCCTTGCTGTAGATACGCTCCAGCATGCTGCGAGCCATCTCTTTGGTCTTGCTCAGGTTTTTAAGCTGATCCAGCGCCCTGGCCAGCTCGGGGGCCGGGACGATTCCGGCATCTTCGTCGCCGATAAAGCGCTGGTAGATCTCATAGGCGGGCAGGTAGCGGGCGTAATCCCCTTCGGGCGTGGTCTTGTGGAAGTAGAGCTCGAACTTGTTGACCAGCTTTTTGTCGATCTTCGAGGGGTCATCCTGCGTGAGGTAGCACTGCGCCGAGTCGCTGACATAGCTCACGTTGCGCTTGAGGCTCTCCATAAAGTAGAAGGCGCTTTCGTTGGCCCTGTCTTTGCCCGAGGTGACCACCTTGATGCAGTGGGGTTCGCTGCTGTTGAGCAGGGTCGGCAGCCGCGCCGCCAGCCGGGTGGCGAGATTGGCGTGCTCCTCCTTGCCCAGCGCCGAGAGCAGGCCGTAGCCCAGTTTCTGGTTGGCGGCCGTCACCAGATCGACCTTGCCTCCCAGCCCCTGCCCGAGGGTAGTGGGCGCCCCCTGACGCTGCGCCTCTTCCCATACCAGCTTGGTCAGCACGTCATATTTCGGGCTGGAGAGGGAGCGCGAGCCATGGCGCGCCACCATCTCGGTAAAGACCGGGCTGAACCCCTGAGGCGCTGGCTCGTAGCTCTCCGCCTGCTGCTGCGGGCTGTAGACCGCTTTGGTGCTGTATTGGTAGGCGGTTTTGCCCTGGTTGTCGGCAGACGATTCGTTCTCTGACTGGCAGCCGCCAAGCAAGACCAGCGAGACGGCCAAAGCCACATAAGAAGAGCGCGGGAAAGTCATGATGTTCCTTATCTATCCATATGAAAAATAAATGAAAAACTCTATGGCTTGAAAATGACCGCGGGATGTCAGCCAGATGACAGGCTGATGACTTCTGATAAAGCAGTAAGCAAGAGGGAGGGGAGAGAGGATGGCTATAGGGTGGGCAATAGAATCCCTTTTTTCGGGACACCCACCTTTTTGACAGTGGCGTAGGGCTGTTCTTGACTTAAGAGGTCACCGTTGAGGGATGTGCCATGACCATTGCCCGTTCACGTCAAATCAGCTTGCAGGATACGCCTTACTACCATGTGGTCAGCCGCTGTGTGCGGCGAGCCTTTCTGTGTGGTGACGATGCCCATTCTGGCCAGAGTTATGAGCATCGGCGTCAGTGGGTGGTCGACAAGTTGGGGCAACTATCGCGGCTGTTTGCAATTGGCATTTGTGCTTATGCGGTGATGAGCAATCATTATCATCTGGTGCTCAAGGTGGAGCCCGATACCGCAGCCAACTGGAGTGAGCGGGAGGTGGCTGAGCGCTGGGCGGCGCTATTCCAGTGGCCGCATTTGGTCAGGCGCTGGTATCAGGGGGAGATGTTGATCGAGCCTGAGCTGGCTGTCGTGCAGCAATTGCTGGCCCAATGGCGGGAGCGGCTTCACTCCATAAGTTGGTTTATTCGGCTACTCAATGAAAATCTGGCCCGTCAGGCCAATCAGGAAGATGGTTGCAAGGGCCATTTCTGGGAGGGGCGCTTCAAGAGTCAGGCTTTGCTCACCGAATCCGCCTTGTTGGCCTGTATGGCGTATGTTGACCTCAATCCGATACGAGCTGCGTTGACCGATCGGCCAGAGCAGAGTGAATACACCAGTATCAAACAGCGCCTTGACGCGCCTGCTACTACTGAGGTTTTGCCACCACTTTTGCTGCCGTTTGCCCGCCAGGGTAAGCCTGAAGAGCTGCCTTATGCCTTCAGCGACTACCTGATGCTGGTTGATTGGACTGGTCGTGCTATTCGGCCCGACAAGCGGGGTCATATTCCGGCCCAATTTGGACCCATTCTGGAACGATTGGGACTCGATGCTGTTCGCTGGTTGAAGCAGGTGACGCTGTTCAGGCGACAAGGGATCAGAGTGGTGGGAGACAGATATCAATGTCAGCAGTTTGCCCGCCACTGTGGCCAGCGACGATGCCATCAACCAAGGCTGTGATAGCTTTGCATCCACCCTGCTGATAGCTCCGAGTATTGCACATAGTCCAATAAATGGCTGTGCAGGGGCTGTTGCTTTCTAAACCTGGCAATCTCTCCCACCAGCCAACTTTTGCAGGCATCAGCTCGGATACACACCCCTTATTGGGCCTGCAAGTAGCCTAATAGTGGCTTGCTCCAAAAGGTGGGTGTCCCAATTTGTTCCCCTTATTGGGCCTGCAAGTAGCCTGATAGTGGCTTGCTCAAAAAGGTGGGTGTCCCAATTTGATTCGTCCCAATTTGATTCGGCGACGCTCCCCTGTTACACCTCGCTGCAAGCCTTTATGTCGGTCAATGACGTGGCGGCCTGCATTCCGTCGGCCATCGCCACCCTCGGCGATTTTCGCATGCTGGAGCTGGCCGGGGCGCCGCAGCCGTTCGAGGTGGTGGTCGGCAGGCATCGCAAAAGCCAGGGCAATCTGGCCATCGAGTGGCTGGCCGAGGTGATTAAGTCGGTCTGCGATCTTGCCATGCCCGGATAACGCCGCCGTTTGCCGAGAGCTGCACACGCCAGCCAGTGCGCTAACGGCAGGCTGGATCTGCGGGAGAAATCCTGCGATGGTGCGGGCAGTTATCCGCTTGTCCCGTTATCGAGTGAAAAGGAGTTGAGATGCGCATTGCCATGATTGGTCTGGGGGATATCGCCCAGAAAGCCTATCTGCCGCTGCTGGCGAGCGACGAGCGGGTCACCCCGCTGCTCTGCACCCGCAATCCGGCAGTGCTGGAAAAGCTGGCCCGCCAGTATCGGGTCGCCGAGTGCTTTACCGATGTGGCGGCCATGCTGGCCAGTCGCCCCGATGCCGTGATGATCCACGCCGCGACCGCCGTTCACCGCGAGCTGGCCGAGCAGTGCCTGCGCGCAGGGATCCCCACCTTTGTCGACAAGCCCCTGTGCGACAATCTGGCCGAGGCCGAGGGACTGGCCAACCTCGCCATTGCGCAAGATTGCGCCCTCTTTACCGGCTTTAACCGCCGCTATCTGCCCGCCATGGATGCTGCCCGTGCCCAGCCGCTCACCGAGCTTAACTGGCAAAAACACCGCTTCGCTCTGCCGGGCAAGGCGCGGGATTTCCTGTTCGACGACTTTATCCATGTGCTCGACAGCCTCTGCTTCTATGGCGGCGTGCCGGGCGGCGACTTTCATGCGGTATTGCGACCTGATACGAAGGACAACAGCTTGCTGGCTGGGGTAAGCGTCAGCTGGCAGAGCGGCGATCGTGCCATCAGCGGCAGCATGAACCGCAGCGCCGGGATCACCGAGGAGCGCATCGATGCCTACGGCGACAACCTCTCCCTGCACCTTGAGAACTGCACTCGCGGCATCATCGCCCGCGATAAGCAGGCCGAGATGCTTAGCCCCAACGACTGGCAGCCGGTGCTGGCCCAGCGCGGCTTTGCCGCCATGCTGGCGCACTGGTATCAGCAGGTTGAAATCGGCAAGGCGGATAGCGAGCTTATCGCCTCCTACCTGCACGGTCACCGGCTGGCGGAGCAGCTGGTGGCGCTGGCTGACAAGCGGGGATAAGGCTGGCTGGAAGTGCGCGTGGCATGAATGCGCGGTGCGTGAGAAAGACGCATGAAAAACAACGGGGGCCGCAGTTGCGGCCCCCGTTGTTATGGGATGAGATGCATGGGATCAGATGCACTTTACCGGCTTGGGCAGGCCGCCAATCTTGGTCGCCTGCTTGGCGGGCCCTTCCGGGAACAGCTTGTAGAGGTAGCGGCTGTTGCCCTTCTCGGGGCCGTACTGCTTCTCCATCGCCTTGACCAGCGCGCGGATGGCGGGGGAGGTGTTGAACTCCAGATAGAAGGCGCGCACAAAGCGCACCACTTCCCAGTGCGGCTCCTCCAGCTCGATCCCCTCCTGCGCAGCCAGTACCAGCGCCAGCTCCTCGCTCCAGTCGTTGCTGTTGAGCAGGTAGCCCTTGGCATCGGTCTCGATGAGTTGGCCGTTGAATTCCAGCTGATGTTTTTCGGACGCAGACATGAGGGCTCCTCGCTAATGGGGCTATCAGGATTGGGCGGGCATGGTAGCGCCTTGATCCCCGGTGAGCAACCGACTCTCGTTGGCCAGATGCAGCAGCTGATCCGCCAGCTCGCTGATCAGGTTGAGCTGCTGGGTCAGCATCAGCTGCTCCTCGCTGCTGTCCGTGCAAAGAATGGGGCACTGACCACCGATGGAGCTGGAGGGGTTGCCCGCCAGATGACCGGCGGCCTGCTCCAGGGTGTGGCAGATGTGGTGGCGCACCTCATCCAGCCCGCTGATGGCCTCCAGCTTGTCGCGATGGGCCCCCAGTGCCGAGATGTAGGAGAGCAGGGCGTGGTTGCGCCAGGTGAGGGTAAAGCAGAGATCGAGGAAGCGGCGGCGCTTTTGCGGCTCCACCAGCATGCTCTGCCAGGCGGTAGCCAGTTCGCTGTCCGCCAGATGGGCGCTCTTGCGCGCCACCCGATAGTCGATGGACTCATCCCGCTGCTGCTTGAGGCTCGCCAGCACCGCCGAGAGGTAGCGGGCGTTGGCCGAGAGTGAGTTGGCGATAAGCGTCGGCAGCCGCTTGTACTGCCAGTCCGGCCAGAGCCAGGCCACCAGCCCGTAGGAGATGAGGCAGCCGAGCAGGGTATCGAGCAGCCGTGGCCCCAGAATGGCAAAGCCGATGCCATCGAGCAGGTTGAACGCCATCAGCACGTAGAGGGTGATAAAGCAGACCGCGGCGCTGTAGTTGTTGCGCACCTGAGTGAAAAACAGGAAGGCGGCCAGCCCCATCACCACCAGCTGGACGTGCAGCTCGGGAAACAGCCAGAGCACTGGAATACCCACCAGAATACCCGCGAAGGTGCCGAGCATCCGCTGCACCAGTCGGCGGCGGGTGGCGCTGTAGCTGGGCTGGCAGACAAACAGCACGGTCAGCAAAATCCAGTAGCCCTTTTCCAGATCAAAGGCTTGCAGTATGCCGTAGCCGATCACCAGCCCCAAGGAGAGGCGCAGCGCGTGGCGAAACACCATGGAGTGCAAGGTGAGGTGCTGCTTGAGCTGGGTCAGCAGCGGCAGGCGGGGTGGCTTGGCCAGCGCGGGCAGCTCCTGCTCCGGCTGCTCGGGGTTTTGCAGCACTTCGGCGCTGCCGAGCAGCTGGTTGATGCTGGCCAGATTGCGGCGCAGGAACTTCATCGGCGTCAGCAGGGTTTTCGGGTAGTGCTGCTTGAGATTGGTGAACTCCAGCTGATCGCCGAGGGCCTCCAGCGTCCAGTGAATGCGCTTGTTATGGGCGTAG
>NZ_JBFODV010000011.1:0-11914 GCF_040908495.1 Aeromonas sp. R1-1
GAGGTGGATCAGAGGATATCGCCAACGAAGTAGGCCAGCAGGGCGAGCAACACGGTAAAGACCACGTTCAGAGCCATACCGGCTTTCATCATCTCCCTCTGGCGGATGTGGCCACTGGCAAAGACGATGGCATTGGGCGGCGTGGCGACTGGCAGCATAAAGGCACAGGAGGCACCGATAGCGATTAACACAGACATCACCACAGGTGATACACCCAGTGCCTCGGCGACACCGGCAAACAGGGGAACCAACAGTGCGGCGGTGGCGGTGTTGGAGACCAGCTCGGTCAGGAACACCACGAAGGCGGCCAGCATAAGCAACACAACAAAAATGTTTGCGTTGGAGAGTACGGCCGACAGATGGCTGGCCAGGAAGGCGCTGGTACCAGTGGCTTTGAGAATGGCGCTCAGGGTCAGACCGCCGCCAAACAGCATCAGTACGCCCCAGTCGGTGTTCTGGTTGACGTCATCCCAGCTGGCGACACGGCTGACCACGATGGCTACGATGGCGCCCATGGCAATCAGGGTGTCGAGTTGCGGAATACCGCCAAAGGCGTTGGAGATGGGTTGTGAGCCGATCCAGAGCACAACGGTGGTCAGGAAGATTGCCAGCGTCACTTTACGCTCGCGGGTCCAGTTGATGGTGACATCCTGGATCTCGACGCGGTGGCTGAGACGCGGGCGGGTTACCAGATAGAGCAGGGCAATGCCGCAGGGCATCAGGATCAGCACTACTGGAACACCGAATTTCATCCAGTCAGTGAAGCCAATCCCCATCTGGGCGGCTGCGATGGCGTTGGGTGGGCTACCCACCAGGGTACCGATGCCACCGATACTGGCGCTGTAGGCAATCCCCAGCAATACGAAGACGAAGGTGGCGCGCTCTTTTTTGCTATCGAGGCGTGCCAGCATACCGATCGCCAGTGGCAGCATCATGGCGGTGGTAGCGGTGTTGCTGATCCACATCGACATGGCGGCTGTGATGGTAAAGAGCAGGATGACGCCCCAACCCAGATGACCATTGGCTAGGTGCATCACCTTGCCTGCCATCAGGGTATCCAGTCCCTGTTTGGAGAGGGCTGCCGCGAGGGCGAAACCGCCAAAAAAGAGGAACAGGATCGGGTTGGCAAAATCGGTGAGGGATTTGCTCATGTCAAACACCCCGAGCACGGTAGCCAGCAGGGGTACCAGCAGCGCGGTGATGGTGACGTGCAGTGCTTCGGTCAGCCAGAGGATGGCGATAAAGACCAGAATGCCTAGCCCCTTGTTGACCATGGGGTCAAACGGGAGCCAGGCGAGCATGGCACAAAGTAGCAAGACATCCAGGATGACGATCCCTGATTTGATGTCCAGCCAGCGAGATGGAGCAGAGGGTACAGCCGATGTGTGCATAATGTTCTCTCGGTTAATTTATGGTTGTTTTTGTGTTGCCGAGATTACATCCATTCACTTGTTTGAAACAGACTCACATGTTGAAAATCAGCCTCTACTCACATACTCATTGATAAAAATGAGGAAATGAACACATAAATAAAACATGTGCGAAATATAAATCAAACATCCATGAACTGTTCCAGCCATTGCTTGAACATGCTCTTGGGCAAGGAGCCATTTATCTGGTTCACCAGTTTGCCCTGTTGGAAGACCATCAGGGTGGGGATGCTGCGAATGGCGTAACGGGCGGCAATGGTGCTCTGTTGCTCGGTATCGACTTTGGCAAAGCGCATCCGTGGTTCGAGTTCATGGGCAACCTCATGAAATACCGGAGCAAACTGCTGGCAGGGGCCGCACCAGCTGGCCCAGAAATCGACCACGACCGGGATGTCTGAGTTGATCAGGGTATCGAAGTTATCCGCATTCCCGAGGCAAGGGGTCTGGCTGAACAGGAGAGCTTTGCAGCGCCCGCATTTGGCAGATGTATCGATATGGGTAACGGGCAGGCGGTTCCTGGTAAAGCAGTGGCTACAATAAGTAGTGATAAATGACATAATTGGTTCCTTCTAAATCAGCTCTGGCCGGGGATATGATGAAAAGCCAGAATGAAGCAATCGCGAAACAATAGCGAAATATCAGAGCAATAACGGTAACACAGTGCCCAGCGGGAGTGGATAATTCCCCCTGGGTTCATTGACTGACCGGATAATTCAGCGACCACCAGATGAGAGTCGAGACGGGATGAATAAAGGATCACGGAAAAACCGTGCTGTGCCAGGGCTGATTGTTGCCCTGCTGCTTGCCTTTTCGGGCTACTGCTGGCAGTCGCTCAGTCAGCAGCAGCAGGCCCACAACCTGAACGAAGCGGCCGAGGTGGTGCTGAACCGGATCAACGCCGATACCCTCTATCTGCTTGGGCGGGAGCAGGCCAATGACAGCAATGTCCAGCAGCGCCTGAACCAGTTATCCATCACCCTTGACGGTTTTGTACGGGAAGTCAGAAGCGATCCCGAGCTGGTGCAAGACGACCTTTCCCAGGCTCTGCTTGATGACATGGACAACTATCTGATGGCGCTGGCCAGGCTTCATGCCATTGAGATGGCTATCGAGTACCTCAATGCGCCCCTGCAGGCCCAGATTAAAAAGGTGCGGGGGATAAGCCCGTCAGACAGTGCTCTCCATCGCGACCTGGAGGAGTTGGCGCAACTGAGCAACTATCTGCAGCGCAGTTGGGACAAACGTGAACAGACTACGCTTGACCAGCTGCAACAGCAGTTGCAATCCCGTTATGGCAACTTGCCGGAGATCGCCACCCTGATCCGCCTGAGCAAGGAGATGAGCCAGCAGGTGATTGCTTATCACACCTTGCGTTACCAGCTCATCGACATGCATGTGATCGAGAGTCTGGTGCGCTGGAAACTCGACAAGCTGGAGCGCGCCTCCTCTTTGATGAACCGCTTCTATCTGATGGTGCTGTGCGGGGCTTTGATCTGCTTTGCGCTGGTGGCCTTCACCCTGTGGCGCCGCAACCAGAAGCTGAGCGAGTTGTCGCGCCAGACCGGCTTGCTGGCCCAGGCGAAAAGCGATTTTCTGGCCAACATGAGCCACGAGATCCGCACCCCCATGAATGCCATCATAGGTTTTAGCTCGCTGGCACTGCAGACCGAACTGGATCAGCAACAGCGGGACTATCTGGGCAAGATCAAATCCTCATCCGATACCCTGCTGCTGCTGATCAACGACATCCTTGATTTGACCAAGGTGGAGTCTGGCAAGCTGACACTGGAGGAGATCGACTTCGATCTCAGCGAGCAGCTCGATTCGCTGGCGGGCATGTTTGCCGATCTGGCGGAGCGCAAGCATGTGGAAGTGGTTATTCGCAAGTCACCGGAAGTGCCGGTCTTCTTGCGTGGGGATCCCTTGCGATTGGGACAAGTGCTGGTCAATCTGGTGAACAACGCCATCAAGTTTACCGAACGCGGTGAAGTTGAAGTCTGCATCGAGCTGGCCAATCCTCATCCCATGCGGATCCGCTTCAGTGTGCGCGATACCGGAATCGGCATTGCCGAAGAGAAGCAGACCCAACTGTTTCAGGCGTTTACCCAGCTGGAGGCGGGTAATACCCGAAAATATGGCGGCTCGGGACTCGGACTCAATATCTCCCAGCGGCTGGTGGAGCTGATGGGGGGGCGGATCACCGTAGAGAGCAAGCCTGGCGTCGGCTCTCTGTTCAAGTTCGATATCCCGATGGCGCAGGCGGTCTACGGCGTGGCTGGACGGAAAGTCTTCTTCGAAAACCAGCCGCTGGTGATGGTGATGGATGACAACGAACTGGTGCTGGATCTGGCCCGGGACATTCTGACTCGGGCGGGTGTGCGGGTGCTGCCGGTTAACTCCCTTTCCCGCGCCCGTCAGCTGCTCCGTGAAGAGGGACCGAATCTGCGGTTGGCGATCCTCGACTGGCGCATGGGTCAGGAGGATGGGCTCGATCTGGCGCTGGAGATGTATCAGCATAGCCAGTGGCGGCGGATCCCCATCCTGATGATCAGCGCCTGGGCCAGAGAGGGGCTGCACGCCCGGATGGATAGCTTGGGGCTGACCCATTTTCTTCCCAAACCGATGACCGAAAATGCCCTGCTGGCCAAGGTGGACGAACTGCTCAACGGCAGCTCTTACGAGCTCAACCTGCGCAAGGCCGAGGCACAGGGGGATCAGCAACACTTCAAATCCCTGTTGCAGGGTACCCGAGTGCTGTTGGCGGAAGATAACCGGGTCAATCAGCAGCTCATCATCGAGTATCTGCGGCGCGTCGATGCGGTAGTGTGTGTGGTCAGCAATGGTCGGGAGGCGGTGGAGCGGGTCGCAGAGCAGCCTTTTGACGTGATCCTGATGGATTTGCAGATGCCGGTGCTGGACGGACTCGATGCCACCCGCCAGATCCGCAAGATGGTCGACAAACACGATGTGCCCATCATTGCCCTCACCGCCAGTGCCATGCCCGGTGACAAGGAGCGTTGCCTGGGGGTGGGGATGAATGGCTATGTCACCAAGCCGGTGAGCAAGCTGGATCTCTACAACAACCTGCTGCAGTGGGTAAAGCCGCAAGGGGTGGAGCAGGCGGGGATCATGGAGGTGAAACCGCCGGATATGATCGGGATCCTCGATCTGCAGGATGCACTCAAGCGGCTGGAGCAGGACAAGGAGGCATTGCAGATCCTGTTCAAGCTGTTCATGTCGGAGCACAAGGACGATCTGTGGGAGATCCGCTCTGCCCTGCGCCGTCAGCAGCCCGAGGTGGCCAGCAAGCTGCTGCACACCCTCAAGGGGGTGTCTGCCAATATCTCGGCGGCCCGTCTGCAATTGGTGGCTGGCGAGCTGGAGTGGCGCCTGCGGCAAAACGAGGTGCTAAGCGAGACGGATCTGGAGCAGTTGCAACAGGTGTTCAGCCAGACCCGGGAAGAAGTGTCACACTTCCTGTTGACCGGTGAGCAGCATGAAAATTCGTATAATCCCTATTCATCAGGGGATGATCGCATGTCACAGTGAATTAAATAGTAATTATTCTCAACCATCCCGGTTCGGGATATGATGAGCTTTCGTTCGAATCGCCTCCAGCCGGAGGCGATTGTTTTCATTCTTCTATTTCTGCGTGGCTTCTCTGATGGCCGCTCCTTGGAGCGGTCACGGGCAGAGAGCGCTAAAGGTTGGTGGTGTGAGCGTATTTTTACGATTGAGCTGGTTTTTCAAGGAGCAGTGGCCCCGTTATCTGGCTGCCATCTCCCTGCTGCTGATGGTGGCCCTGTTGACCGTTATTCCGCCCAAAGTGGTGGGCTGGGTGGTGGATGGCATCACCAAGGGCGGTCTCGACAATGGTACCCTGATGCGCTATCTGGCGGGGCTGTTTGGTCTGGGTGTGCTGATTTATCTGCTGCGCTACGTCTGGCGGGTGATGCTGTTCGGTGCCTCTTACCGTCTGGCCTATGTGTTGCGCAATCGCCTGTTCAGTCATTTCACCCGGATGAGCCCCGATTTTTATCAGCGCCACCGTACTGGCGATTTGATGGCCCATGCCACCAATGACATTCAGGCTGTGGAGATGACCGCTGGCGAAGGGGTGTTGACCCTGGTGGACTCCATCATGGTCGGGGTATTGGTGCTCTCCATCATGTGCAGCCAGTACTCCTGGCAGTTGACGCTGGTCTCCTTGCTGCCGCTGCCGGTGATGGCCTATTTCATGAACCGCTTCGGCACCCAGATCTACACCCAGTTCAAGGCGGCGCAAGGGGCCTTCTCCAAGCTCAATAACAAGACCCAGGAGGCCCTTTCCGGCGTGCGGGTGTTGAAATCCTATGCGGTTGAATCGCTGGAAGATGAAGGTTTTGCCGAGCTGACCAAACAGGCGGGGGAGCGCAATATGGCGGTGGCCCGCATCGATGCCAAGTTCGATCCGGTCATCTATCTCTGTATCGGTTGCTCCTACTTCCTCGCGGTGGCGGGGGGCAGTGTGCTGGTGCTGCGCGATGAGTTGACCCTGGGTGAGCTCACCAGCTTCACCATGTACCTCGGCCAGCTGATCTGGCCGATGTTTGCCATCGCCTGGCTGTTCAACATCATCGAGCGGGGCAGCGCCGCCTACTCCCGTATCGAAAGCCTGCTGGGGGAGCGTAGCGATATCGAAGAGCCCGCCCAGCCTGCCGCGTTTACCTCTGCCTTTCCTTTGCAGATCAAAGGGGTGAGCTATCAACTTGAGCAGCGCACCCTGCTTGCGGATATCGACGTTACCCTCAAGCAAGGGGGGATGCTCGGGGTGGTGGGGCGCACCGGGGCAGGCAAGAGCTCCCTGCTCAAGCTGTTGATGCGCCTTGCCAATCCGACTCACGGTTCGATTGTCATGGGTGGCGTTCCGATTGACCAGCTGCCGCTCGCCACACTGCGCAGCCAGTTTGCCTATGTGCCGCAGGAGCCATTCCTGTTTTCCACCACTATCGCCGCCAATATCGCCCTCGGCAAACCCGATGCGAGCCGCGAGGAGGTCGAACGGGTGGCGCGCATTGCCTGTGTCCACGATGATATCGTGCGTTTCCCCAAAGGCTATGAGACCGAGGTGGGGGAGAAAGGGGTGACCCTCTCCGGCGGCCAGAAACAGCGGCTGGCCATTGCCCGCGCCCTGCTGCTGGATGCGCCCATTCTGGTGCTCGATGATGCGCTCTCGGCGGTGGATGCCCACACCGAGCAGCAAATTCTGCACGCTCTCAAAGCCCATCGTCGCACCCTGATCCTGGTCAGCCATCGCATGACGGCGGTGGAGCAGGCCGACGAGATCCTGGTGCTGGAGCAGGGAACCGTTAGCGAACGGGGTCATCACGGTGCCCTGATGGCGCACAATGGCTGGTATGCAGATATGGTGCGTTATCAGCGTCTCGAAGAAGCGGTGGAGGAGAGCCTGTGAATCCGACCATTAAACGACTGCTCGCCTACTGCGCCCAGTATCCTCGCTGGCTGATCCAGGCGGGGATCTGTTTGCTGCTTGCCACCGGCGCCGAAGTGGCCGGGCCGCTGCTGATCAAGCTCTTTATCGATGACTATCTGGCGCCTCGCAATATCGTGCTGCCCACCATAGCCCTGATTGCAGCGGGCTATCTGGGCTTACAGGTACTCTCGGCGGCGGGCTTCTATTTGCAATCCCTGCGCTTTAACCGTATCGCCCAGGCGGTGGTGCAAACCTTGCGCGAGCAGGTGTTTGCCACCGCCATCCGCTTGCCGGCCCGCTACTTTGACAAGCATCGATCCGGCTCGCTGATTTCCCGCATCACCAACGACACCGAGGCGATCATGAACCTCTATGTGCAGGTGATCGGCTTGCTGGTGCAAAAGGTGGTGCTCTTGTGCGGCATCCTTATCTCCATGGCGCTGCTGGATCTGCGGCTGATGCTGGTCTGCTCCCTGCTGCTGCCCGCTGTGGGCGGGGTGATGTGGCTCTACCAGAAACTGAGTGTGCCGGTGGTGCGAGCGACTCGCAGCCTGCTCTCCGACATCAACAGCCGCCTCAACGAGTCGCTGCAGGGGATGCCGGTGATCCAGGCGATGGTGCAGGAGCGCCACTTTGCCAACGCCTTTGCCGAGGTGAACCAGCAGCACTGGTCGGCACGGATCAAGAGCCTCAAGATCAACGGCATTTTGCTGCGTCCGCTCATCGATCTCTTCTACATGATGGTGCTGATCGGCCTGTTGGCGCTGTTTGCCCATGAGGGGGGGAGCCACGCGGGTGCTATTCAGGTAGGGGTGCTCTACGCCTTTATCAGCTATCTGGGGCGGATGATCGAGCCACTCATCGAGATGACCAACCAGCTTAACCAGTTGCAGCAGGCGATGGTGGCGGGGGAGCGGGTCTTTGCCCTGCTCGATGAAACCCGCGAAAGCACCGAGGGCGAGATGATCCCGCTGGAAGGGCGGGTCAGTTTCGAGCGGGTGAGCTTTTCCTACGATGGTGAGCAACAGGTGCTGCGGGAGGTTAGTTTTTCCGCAAAACCGGGCCAGATGCTGGCGCTGGTGGGCCATACCGGCAGCGGCAAGTCCACCATCATCAGCTTGCTGATGGGCTTCTATCCGCTGGATCAGGGGCAGATCCGCTTCGATGATCACGCACTGGATACCCTGTCGCTGGCGGCGGTGCGCCGCAGCATCGGGCTGGTGCAGCAAGATCCCTTTATCTTCGTCGGCACCCTGGCGGAGAACCTGCGTCTCGGCCGCGCCGGAATAGACGAAGCGCGGCTCTGGCAGGCGTTGAGCGAGGTGCAGCTGGCCGACTTTGTGCGCAGCCTGCCACAGGGGATCAACACCCTGATGGAGGAGGGGGGCAAGAACCTCTCCGCCGGTCAGCGGCAACTGCTCTCCTTTGCCCGTGCACTGGTGGGAGATCCGCGTATCCTCATTCTGGATGAAGCGACTGCCAGCGTGGACTCCCAGACCGAGCTGGCGCTGTCGCAGGCGATCTCTGCCGCCCGTCGTGGCCGCACCACCATCGCCATCGCCCACCGCCTCTCGACTATCGTCGATGCGGACGAGATCCTGCTGCTCTCCCGCGGTCAGGTGAATGAGCGGGGTACCCATGGTGAGTTGATGGCCCTCGGCGGTCACTATGCCCAGCTGTTCGAGATGCAGAGTCAGGGGGCTTGGCTGGAAGAGAAGCGCGCCTGAGCGGCACATTTGCTGTAACAGCGACATGAACGAAAAGAGGGAACCGGTGCGGTTCCCTCTGTTTTTTTGCGTTGGGCAAAAGGTCGTAACCGTGAACCCTGTGCTTGTCGAATGGCGCAGATGCAGGCAACATGTTGTTTACATTAACTCATCGGATCAGTTCGCATATGGATTTGCAACGCTTCAAAGCCAATCTGGCACTTCGGCTGTTTGCCTGGCGCTATATTCCCGTCATCGGGTTTTGTGCCCCGATCATCGAAGAGATGAACGCCAAGGCGCTGCGCATTCGCATTCCTCTTGGCTGGCGTACCCGCAACCACCTGGGCAGCATGTATTTTGGCGCGCTGGCGACCGGCGCCGATCTGGTAGGTGGTCTACTGGTGATGGAGAAGGGGCGGCAGCGGCGTAAGAAGGTGCACTTCGCCTTCAAGGATGTGCAGGGGGAGTTTTTGAAACGACCGGAGGGGGATGTGCAGTTCGACTGCGCAGCGGGGGAGGAGATTGACGCCATGATCGACGAATCGTTGGCAAGCGGTCAGCGCATCAATCGCCCCATCCAGGTGGTGGCCACCTGTCCGTCATTGAACGGGGATGAGGCGATGGCGCGTTTTGTGCTGACCCTGTCGATCAAGGCCAGCTAGCGGGTTGCCGGAGAGTGGCTCCCCAAGACGGGATTAGCCAATCTCCGGGCTGACGCCCTCTTTCACCACGACCTTCATGCCGTTGAAGTTGACCACCTGTTCGGCCACGATCTTGCAGCGCTTGCGAGTCTCGACCTGACCGTCCACCTCGACCAGCCCTTCGGCAACGAGGGCTTTGGCGGCGCCGCCACAATCGGCCCACCCCTGATGTTTGATAAGGTCACACAAGGCAACGAAGGGGTGACCTTCGAGCAGAAACGTCTCCATGGGAAATCCTCTAGATGGATGAATGCCGGATACAGCAGGGCGACTATTTTAGGCAGTTCGCTCAGGCAAAGAAAGGAAGAGGAACCACTCGCTGTGAAAAAGTGGCCGATTGCTCTTGAGGTGGCGCTTTCGCAAGTCCTGATGGAGAGGTGAGAGGGCCACCCGTGACGTATCGTGACGCACCTCGTCCCTGCTGGTGTGCCCACACTCGCCCCTGACTGTTAGGATCGGGCCACTCTCAATGGCCCAAGGAACTTTCCATGACACTCTCCCGCCTGCTGCTGGCATGCAGCGCCCTGACTCTGTGCGGTGTCGCGCAGGCCAGTACTCCGGTGCAGGTCTCGCTGCCCGGGGTCAATTTGCCCGCGTCCCATCAGGTGGAAGGCGCGCGCGCCTCGCTGCTCTACGGTCGGACCGGTCAGGTGAAGGGTATTGATCTGCCAATCTTCGCCCTCTCCGATGTGGATCAGTTCAGCGGCCTGCAGCTCGGGATTTTCCTCGGTGCTGGTCGGGTGCGTCACCAGTTTGGCGGGGTCGCCATCAACGCCATCAACTGGCACGAAGGGCAGGATACCGGCGTCAATCTGGGGCTGGTCAACCTGACCAACAATGTACAGGGGCTCAACTGGGGGGCGGTCAATATCGCCAAGGGCAATGCGCTGGCCAACGTCGGCTTCGTCAACTATGCCGAGCGTACCACCTTCCAGATTGGCTTTATCAATGCGACCAAGCACCTCGATGGCTTGCAGATCGGGCTGGCCAACTATGCCGCCAACGGCGTGTTCCCCATTCTGCCACTGGTGAACTTCCAGAAATCGTTCTGACCAAGGCAGTTCGCTTTGCGTTAAGGGCCTCTGCTGATTACCCTGTGCCTCTTGTAACTTGTGACAGGCGAACAGAGGTAATTGATGACGGCAGGGCAGATGAGTGCAATCGGGATCGGCTGGGATGTGCGTGGCTGGCAGGGCAGTGCCCAGGCGGTGGCCGTGGTGGGCTGGCAGGCCGAATCCAACCGCCTGCACTGGCTCGGGGTGTCGCCGCTGTTTCGTCTGAGCTCGCGGGTGGCGCCAGATCTGGCCGCTCTGCTGCGTCCCGCCCTGCAAAACGAGCTGACCCTGATGCAGGTAGAAGCCTGCCCGCAACTGGCGCTCGGTATCGATGCGCCACTCGCTTTTCCCCGCGCCTTGCGGGATCTGCTTAATGGCCAGCCACACAGCTGCGCCGCTCCCGAGCGGGAGATAGACAACCCCTACGCCTATCGCGACTGCGAGCGCTGGCTGTATCAGCAGTACGGCAAGAAGCCGCTCTCGGCCACCTTCGACCGGCTCGGTAACAATGCGACCCTGGCGCTCTCCATGCTGCCGCGGCTCTCGGATCTGCAACTGGTGCCGACCGTTGCCCCGAAGGCCAGTCGCACCGTGCTGGAGGTCTATCCGGCATTGGCCAAAGTGGGCGGCAAGGCCTCCCCGGCACGGCCCGAGCTGGCGGCCTTGCTGCCTGCGGACGTGCTGGTCGGCACCGATCGCTACGATGCGGCGCTCTGCGCCCTGATGGCGCTGCAATATGCCGCTGGTGGCAAGGTGACTGTGTTGCCTGAGCTGATTTCGCCACCCAGTGACATGCCGTGTGATGAGGGATGGGTCTATCACTTTGCCCGTCATGCTGTTGAACGCAACGGGATGTGACGGACGGACGCGGCGCATCATGGCTCCGCTCACCTTGTCGACGTGGGCCAAATGGCGTAAAAAACCTGTCTTTAGTCAGGAAATTGCCGGTTCATCCCGCGCCAAGGTGGCGCATCGTTATCTTCATCCGATATATTGCCCACCTTGCTGATCCTTTGCTGTGGTATTCCCGATGAAATCCGTTCTCTCTATTCAGTCCCACGTGGTCTTTGGTTGTGCCGGCAACAGCGCGGCTGTCTTCCCCATGCGTCGCCTCGGCATGGATGTATGGCCCATCAACACGGTGCAGTTTTCCAACCACACCCAATATGCCCAGGGGTGGCAGGGGATGGCGATGCCGGCGGGTCATATCAGTGCGCTGGTGAAAGGATTGGGCAATATCGAGGTGTTGAGCCAGTGTGACGCCGTGCTGAGCGGCTACCTTGGCTCTGCCGAGCAGGGGGACGAGATCCTGACCGTGGTCAACGCCGTCAAGGCGGCCAACCCCGATGCCATCTACTTCTGCGACCCTGTGATGGGTCATCCGGAGAAGGGGTGTATCGTCGCTCCCGGCGTCACCCGTTTTCTGACCGAGCAGGCGCTGCCGGTGGCCGACATGATGGCCCCCAACCTGCTGGAGCTGGAGACCCTCTGTGATACCCATCTGGCTGATCTGGATCAGACCCGCGCGGCTGCCCATCAGCTGCTGGCC
>NZ_JBFODV010000110.1:0-13299 GCF_040908495.1 Aeromonas sp. R1-1
CGAGCAGGAGTGCCAGAACCACTCCGCCCGCAAGACCCAGGGTAGTGATCCCCGTCAGGCTTATCTTGACATCGTCAACGCCTGGCAGCTGGGTCGCCGCGAGCTCGCCATTCTGCGCGAGCTGGCCGCTTGGCGCCAGCAAGAGGCGGTGCGCCGGGATCTGGCCCTCAACTTCGTGGTGAAAGAGCTGCACTTGTTCAAGGTGGCAGAGCGTCGTCCTGCCTCCCTACGGGATCTTAACGAGTTGGGTCTCTCGCCCATCGAGATCAAGATCCACGGCAAGCGGATGCTCGATATCGTCGCCAAGGCGCAGCAGAGCGAGCCTGACAGCTGGCCAGAGCCCATTCGCCGGCTGGTGGACTTTCCCCAGTACAAGGCCGAGCTCAAGCGCATCAAAGCCATGGTGGAAGAGAAGGCCAAGGCGAGCAATATTCCGCCCGAGCTGATTGCCAGCAAGAAGATCATTCACCAGTACTTCACCTGGAGCTGGCGGATGAACGACGAAGAGCGGGCCCGCAGCGACAAACCTATGCTGCTGCAAGGGTGGCGTCATGAGCTGGTCGGTCACCTGCTGGCACAATAAGCCACCAGACGGTTGCACCTATAAATCAATCCTCACCCTCGGGTGGGGATTTTTTATTGGACGAAAGCTAGAAATGGGTTCGCCGATCGAGGGGGGTATTGCGGTACCATATTCCAGTCAAGCCACCGTATCTACTGGATAGGAAACAGGAAAATGCAATTTATCCCCAATGGCCCCGATATTCCCAATGAGCTGCTGCATGCCCATGAAGAGGGACGTGTGTTGTTTTTTTGTGGGGCGGGCATTTCCTATCCAGCGGGTTTGCCTGGATTCGGTGAGCTCGTTATTAGGATGTCAAAGCATGCAGGCGAGCCATTAGATAGGTCTGAGCAAGACATGGTCACACAGGGTGGACTTGATCGCGCAATCGGACATTATGAGAAGCGCATTCAAGGCGGGAGAGCTGCGGTACGTCGTGGTTTACCATCCTGCCTGACTGCTGATTTATCAAAGCCACGAGCTCTCACTACTCATCTTGCTTTGCTGACTCTTGGCAAGGATAAAAAAGATAACCTGAAACTCGTTACCACTAACTTCGATACCTTGTTTGAAAAGGTGGGGAAATCACCGATAACCATTCATCAGGCCCCACCCTCCCGATCCCGTTGGAATGGAGTGGTGCATTTGCACGGACGTATGCCAGATTCAGCCTCAGAAGAAGACCTTGATCAGCTGATCTTGTCTGATGGCGATTTTGGACAGGCATATCTTACTGAAGGTTGGGCAGCTCGGTTTGTCGCTGGCCTATTCAGAGATTACACACTCTGTTTTGTCGGTTACAGCATTGATGATCCTGTATTGCGATATATGACCGCCGCCCATGCATTGGATGGTTCACGGAAGATTTTTGCTTTTGCATCCTATAAACGTGATGAATTGGATATCACGAAGCAGAAATGGCAAGACAAACATGTCATCCCCATTATGTATGACGATGTAAATTATCATCGCATGTTACATCAGACTTTGCATGTATGGGCATCTATATATCGTGATGGTGTAAGGGGCAAGGAGCGATTAGTTGCTCGGTATGCATATAAGCAACCCAATCAGAGTTCGTCACAAAACGACTTTGTTAGTCGAATGCGATGGGCTTTAGCCGATCCATCAGGCTTGCCCGCCAAATGCTTTGCCCAGCTTAATCCGACTCCATCACTGGACTGGCTTGATGTATTTACCAGCAAATGTTTTGGTCACAATGATTTAACATGTTTTGGTGTGCAACCGCAGGGTAAAATAAATGAAAGCTTGAGCTTTAGCTTGCTACAACATCCTGCTTCCTATATGTCTGCGCCAGCCATGAGTGTGGTTACAAATGGCTTGTCAGGCGATTGGGATGAAGTGATGCCACCTTTGGCATATTGGCTTACTCGCCACTTGGGGAACCCAAAATTACTACTTTGGGTTGTCTCAAATGGAGGTCAATTGCATAGACGATGGCGGAGGTTAGTGGAAAATTCCTTATCCCGCTTTGATTCAATGATGTGTGACGGTCAGTTTATCGAAATTGACGAAGCCAAGGATCAGTCACAGTATGCAATTCCAGACCCTATGATGCGCACCTTGTGGCGTCTGTTGCTGCTTGGTCGGATAAAGTGTTCAGATTGTGATAGAAATATTTTTCAGTGGATGTCGCGCTTGGGAAGAGAACCATCAAATGTGATGTTACGTTTGGAATTGCGGGAGTTACTTGCGCCTAAAATAGCGTTGAGAAAACCATATAATTTAAGTAGTAACAAAACGGACCAAGAACCAATAAATGTTCGGGAGCGGGTAGATTGGGAACTCGTGCTTGCCGCAGATAATGTGAGGTATGCGATTTCACATGATGTAAATAATCAACAATGGAAAACAGCCTTACCTTATTTTCTGGACGAACTCCAACAACTGCTCTGCGATGCACTGGATCTGCAGCGTGAACTGAATGATGCCAGCGAGTATCGAGACTTTTCTTATTTGGCACTGCCTTCCATTGCTCTATATGACTCCCATAGTGGTCATTATGACTGGCTTGTTCTTGTTGAATTACTGCGCGAAGCTTGGTTAATGGTACTGAAAAGTGATCGAGTACAAGCAATCAATATTGCGCAATCTTGGTTCTCTTTACCTTATCCCCTCTTTAAACGTTTAGCCTTATTTGCAGCCAGCCAGGATGACTGCATCTCATCTGAACTGTGGTCGGAATGGCTACGCTCTGATAATGGACGGTGGCTTTGGGCCAGAGATACTGAACCCGAGCTCTTCAACCTATTTGAAACGCAAGGACTGTTACTGACAGGAAATGCTCAAGCACAGCTGGAAGCGGCTATTTTGGCTGGGCCACCATCTGAGTTGGAATCAACACGAATATATATAGAACACTCCATTTGGCAGCTATTGGCAAAGTTGAATGATTCAGGGCTTGTGTTGGGAAAAGAGGCAGCAGAACACTTCGCCATACTATCCAACCTTCATCCCGAATGGGGGGCAGAGGAAAGTAACGGCTTCGCTAGTGATCGCGGAGATGATGATATTGTTCCCCGAAAGCGTAAGTTATTGGTCGACTGGATGAAGCAACAATCATCTGGAAGGATGGATTCTTATCGAGATGGATGGCGTGATGTGTGCCGTACCCGTTTCTTTCACACCCTGCTAGCCCTGTATGACCTTTCGCAAGAGGGGGAGTGGCCTGTCGACCGATGGCGAGTCGCTCTGCAATGTTGGTCTGATGAAAAAATGCTGCTTCGTTCATGGCGATTCGTTGCTCCATTAGTGCTAACAATGCCCGAGCCTGTGTTGCTACAAATAATCCATGCAGTAACTTGGTGGATAGAGAGGGCAAGCACCCAAGAGCATAACGACAAATCCATCATTGCCATTTGTCGTCGTATATTGGTGCTTCCAATGGAGGTCGATGCTGGGAGTCGTACCATTCGTAATGGAATTGAGGTTGATGATCCACTTGGTTCTGCCATTAACCATCCCGTTGGGCATATTACTCAAGCATTATTGAACGAGTGGTTTAAACAGCAGCTGAACGATAATGACGGACTGCCTGCCGATTTGGCTCCAATATTTACAGAGTTATGTGATACCACTGTTGCGGTATTTCGTCATGGTCGCATAGTACTCTGTTCTCGATTGATTACATTTTTCCGTGTGGATCAAGAATGGACGACTCAAATCCTGTTGCCTCTGCTTGATTGGGAGAATCAAGCTGATGCCAATGCATATTGGCAGGGTTTTCTCTGGTCACCCCGTCTTTACCTTCCTTTATTAATGGCCTTTAAACCACATTTGCTCGCCTGTGCTGGCCATTACAATCAACTGGGCGAACACAGTCAGCAATTCGCAACATTTATGACGTATGTCGCCTTGGCACAAGCTGATGGTTATAAACCAGAAGAGTTCCGTGCAGCGATTGAAGTGATGCCACCTGAGGGATTCCAAAGTGTTTTGCATGCACTGGTTCAAGCGCTTGATGGCGCGGGTGAGCAGCGTGAGGAGTACTGGATAAACCGAGCCAAGCCTTTTTGGCAAAATATCTGGCCTAAATCTAACGCATTCTTCACGAGTACAATCGCTGAAACTTTGGCCAGATTGGTCATTGCCGCTCGCGGTGAGTTTCCGGATGCATTAGCGACAGTTCATGCTGGATTACAGCCGATTCAAAACACTCATTACGTTATACACCTTTTGCATCAATCAGGCTTATGCAAACAATTCCCTACACATGCATTGTCTTTGCTGAACGCTATTATCGCTGAGCCGCAGTGGGTATCAGACGAGTTGGGTTTATGTCTGACAGCGATTGTGCAAAGCGATCCGCTTCTTGAGGAAAATCGTGATTACCAGAGGCTTCTCGGTGTCGTCCGGATAAAGACATTGTGAGTGATACGCACCAGGGGATTGCAGCGTAACGAATTGAAAAGGCAGCGGCTAATACCGCTGCCTTTTTTGATCACCAGATAGGCTGGGTCAGATAGGGGTTGCTCACCTTCTCGCGACCGAAGGTGGAGCTGGGGCCGTGGCCCGGGATAAAGACGATCTCGTCCCCCAGCGGCAGCAGGGTCTCGGTGATCGACTTGATAAGCGTGCCGTGATCGCCACGGGGGAAGTCGGTGCGGCCGATGCTGCCGGCAAACAGCACGTCACCAACCCAGGCGAGTTTTTCGGCCTGGTTCAGCAGCACGATATGACCTGGGGTGTGGCCTGGGCAGAAGTAGACATCCAGCTCGCACTGGCCAACCAGCACCTTGTCACCCTGCTCCAGCCAGCGATCCGGCGTGAACGCGGGGGTATGGGCGAAGCCGAACATCTGGCTCTGCTGGGGCAGCATGTCGAGCCAGAAGGCGTCCTCCTTGTGGGGGCCGGTGATGGCGACGCCGGTTTTTTCCCGCAGCTCGGCGGCTGCACCGACGTGATCCAGATGACCGTGGGTCAGCAGGATATGGGTCAGGGTCAGGCCGCGCTTGGCGATGGCAGCCAGCAGTTTGTCCGCTTCGCCGCCCGGATCGATCAGGGCCGCCTGATGGGTCTCGTCACACCAGATGAGGGAGCAGTTCTGGGCGAACTGGGTGACCGGGATCACCTCGAATTTCAACATAGAGTTCCTCGCTTGGGATGGGTCAGCCGCGCAGCGCGCTGGCATGCTGCTCGGCGAAATAGTCGAGACAGGCCTGCTTGTCACCGCGAAACACGATGCGCTCCTGCTTGTTGCCAAGCTGATAGAGATACATGGGGTCGTAGTAGCGGGTCAGCAGCAACGTGATCCAGGCCAGATGCAGCGCGGTATCGCCGCTCTTTTCCTGCTCGGTGAGGGCGGTCTGCATCAGGGCATCCAGCTCACGGTGGGCCTGATCGCCGAGGCGGCGCTTGAGACGGGCCAACGCATCGGTGAGGTAGGCGGCAAACAGCGGCCATCCCTCTTCTTGGCCATACATGGCTTGATAGCGCAGCCAGAGATCGTGCACGTAATCTTCGCGGATCTGCTCGGCGCGATCGATCTTCGGTACATCTACCACCACCAGCGGTGCCTGACTCATGGCCTCATGGAGGGAGAGGGGCAGGCAGCAGCGGCCGATCAGGCGACTCTCGTCCTCGACCACGAAGGCATGCTCGCCCTGATGGCGGCGCTTGAGCAGCTCGATGGCCATGTTGTTTTCAAAATTGATGTTGCTGGGCTGGCCGCCGGGCAGCTGACCAAACGACGAGCCCCTGTGATGGGCGTGTCCTTCCAGATCGAGCGCTTGGGCCACGTGGTCCAGCATATGGGTCTTGCCGGAGCCGGTCATGCCGGTCAGCACAGTCCAGCGGCACTCGGCAGAGGCCTTGTCCTGGGTGTCGATCAGGAAGCGGCGCAGCTCCTTGTAGCCACCGGCGACGCGGGGGCGAGTCACCCCCGCTTCTGCCAGCCACTGTTGTACGGTTTGCGAGCGCAGGCCGCCGCGAAAGCAGTAGAGTAGGGCATCGGGCTGCTGGCGCAACTGCGCCAGCCAGCCTTCGAGTCGTTCGGCACGCACTGCGCCCCCCACCAGCTTGTGTCCAAGCTCAATGGCGGCGGCCTGACCCTGCTTCTTGAAGCAGGTCCCCACCTGGGCGCGCTCATCGTCTGTCATCAAGGGCAGGCTGGTCGAGCAGGGGAAGGCCCCCTCCTTGAACTCGATGGGGGCGCGCACATCAATCAACGGTACATCGCCTAAAAAAATCTGGGCGTAGTCCGTGGCCAGTGGCAATTCACTCATTGGACAATCTCGATACAGCGGGAGCCCTCAAGGGGCTTGATCTGACCGATGGGCGAGAGTGTTAGCCCAGCTTCTTGCGCGATGGCGAGCAGCTCGGCTTCGCTCTCTTTACCCACGGCGACCAGCAGGCCGCCGCTGGTTTGCGGATCGCACATGATGTTGCGGGTGCGATCGTCCATAGCATCGAGCTTGTGGCCGTAGGAGTCGTGGTTGCGCAGGGTACCGCCCGGGACGCAGCCCTCGGCGAGGTAGTAATCCACCTCGTCCAGCAGCGGCAGCGCCTTGAAGTCGAGGCGGGCACTGACGCTAGATCCTTCACACATCTCTAGCAGATGGCCCGCCAGACCAAAACCGGTGACGTCGGTCATGGCGTGGACACCCGGCAGCTCGGCAAAGCGCTGGCCGATCTTGTTGAGGGTGCACATGGCGTTGGGGGCCAGCTGCTCGTGTTCGGGCTTCAGCTTGCCCTTCTTCTGGGCTGTGGTGAGGATACCGATACCAAGGGGCTTGGTCAGATAGAGGGTGTCACCCACCTTGGCAGTGTCGTTCTGCTTGATGGCGTCCAGGGGCACGATACCGGTGACCGCGAGGCCGAAGATGGGCTCGGGGGCATCGATACTGTGACCACCGGCTAGCGAAATGCCCGCTTCGTGGCACACCTGACGGCCGCCGTCGATCACCTGCTGGGCCACTTCCGGCGCCAGGGTATTGATGGGCCAGCCGAGGATGGCGATGGCAACGATAGGCTTGCCGCCCATGGCGTAGATATCGCTGATGGCGTTGGTGGCGGCGATGCGGCCAAAGGTGAAGGGGTCATCGACGATGGGCATGAAGAAGTCGGTGGTGGAGACAATGCCCTGACCGTTGCCGATATCGACCACGGCCGCGTCATCCTTGCTGCTGTTGCCAACGATCAGGGTCGGGTCGTTGAAGCCCGGGATCTGGCTCTTGAGAATGGTGTCGAGTACCTTGGGAGAGATTTTGCAGCCGCAGCCAGCGCCGTGGCTGTATTGGGTCAGACGAATGGAAGACATACTTACCCCTTTTATTTGCAAACAGAGCAGAGGCTCTGTGGAGCCGTCTTGGTCAATGGGCGGCCTTGTAGTGAGGAAGACAAGAAGCCGCAAATATGGGTGGCCTCGGTGCCAACAGGGGCAGCGATGACTGGCAGTTATGAAAGACCGCCAGGCCGGACGGGGAAGAAAAGGGCGACAAGGTGCGCCAGCGCAGCCCCGCCAAGGGCCACAGGACGGGGCATTATGCCACATTTGCCCCTTGAGGTTCGAACAGGAATTCACATAAACAGCAGGGAATTGCCCGCACTTGCCTGTCATCGGTCTGGATCCAGCGCTGGCTGATTGATTGCAGTACAGATGCAGCAAAGAGAACGTCAAAGAGACCAACAGCACACAACCGCCGATCTACAACAGGAGAGCTTAGTGACCACCACACTTTTGGTTAACCACCCCATCACCACGGCGCAGTTTACGGCGTTGTTGGCGCAGACCTCGTTGGGGGCGAGACGGCCGCTGGACCATCCGGCCACCCTGCAGGGCATGCTGGATAACGCCAATTTGCTGATCACCGCCTGGCAGGGCGAGATCTTGGTCGGGGTGGCCCGCGCGGTGACCGATTTTCATTTTTGCTGCTACCTCTCGGATCTGGCGGTGGCCGAGTCAGTGCAGGGGCAGGGGATTGGCAAAGCCCTTATTCGCGAGACGTTTTTGCAATTGCAGCCGGGCTGCAAGCTGATCCTGCTGGCCGCGCCGCAGGCGGTGGCGTACTACCCCAAGCTCGGATTTAGCCAGCACCCGAGTGCCTGGGTGATGAGCAGTCTGGATGAACTGGTACTGGATGAGTTGGCATAAAACCGTCAACTCATCCAGACAGGGCGAGATTAACTTATCCGGCTTGCTCCTGCGCCGGTTGCCGTGACTTGCCCCAGCGGCGCAGGCGCCGTTGCAGTGGCCGCTCCAGCAGGTTGTAGCTCAGCGCCGAGAGCCCGATCAGCACCGCCAGCATCAGCAAGGTTGCCACAGCCCCCAGCAGCGGGTTGGTCTGGCCATACCACCACTCGGTGAGCCCCGGTGCCAGATAGTGGATGAGCTCGCAGCCGGTGAGCAGCACCAGCGCGTGGAGCAGGTAGATGGAGTAGGAGAGATCCCCCAGCCAGTTGGTGAAGCGGTTATCCAGGAGGCGCAACAGCGGACTCTGACGCTCCCCTTGGGCGGCACAAATCCAGATCAGCAGCACGTAGGAGCTGATCAGCAGCAGTGTCAGTGGTGGCGTCATGGTGAACTGCATCAGCGCGAAGGGCAGCACAAAGGCGACCAGCAGCGGCAGATCATGCTTCATCATGGGCGAGCCTTTCGCGGCCTTCACCCTCGGCAGCAGCCAGAGGCCGAGCACAAATTCACTCACCCCGCGTCCCACCGCCAGCGCCCCGCTGGTGACATCGAGGGTGCCGCGACTGTGCACGATAAAGGCCAGCACCGTCAACGCCAGCAGGGGGGCGAGATGGCTCCAGCGACTGCGGGTGACCGCCAGCGGAATTAGCAGCGGGAACAGCAGGTAGCTGATCCACTCCACGCTCAGGGACCAGGCGGCGAAGTTCCAGGTCAGCCCGTGATCGGTCACCACCTGCAGCAGCAGGAAGGCGCTTGGCAGCGCCTCGGCCGGGGTGAAGGGGGAACCGAAAGGCGGCATCCCTTCCCACTCCCACATCTTGAACAAGGGGCCGGCGTAGAAGCCAACCCCGTGTTGTGCCTTGTAAAGCTCCCAGCCAACCAGCAACAGCAGAGTCACCAGATAGAGGGGGTAGACGCGGGTCAGCCGCAGCCAGAGAAAGCGGCCATAACCGATAGTGTGGGGAGTGCGGGTGAAAGCCTCCCCATAGACATGGGCCAGCACCACGCCGCTCAAAATAAAGAACAGGTCGACCCAGAGGTAGCCATTCTCGATGAGTTGGGTGTGGCCTGCGATTGACTCCATCCACTGGGGAAAGAGCAGCAAGCGGGCATGGAACAGCACCACCATCAGGGCAGCGATGCCCCGCAGCGGCGTTAACAGCGGCAATGATTGATTCATAACGGGATCCCTTGTGATGTTCAGCTTGGCCTGACATCGATTTTTGTTGTTGTACCGTCCATCAATCCTGATGGGTCGGTTGCCCCGGCTTGGCTGCCGCAGGCGGGATCACACTACGGGAAAGAGAGTCATTCGAGTGTGATTTAAATCATAAATGTGCAGTTTTTGTGCAGAGAAATTTAAACAGAGAAGCCGTGGAGAGCTGGTAGGGAAAGAGGATGAGAGAGAACACGAATAACGCAGAGAGGGTTGTCATCGGGATGACGTCAGGCTCAGGCCCATACGGCGCGATGCAAAACAATCAGGCCCGCAAGGGGCCTGATTGATCACAAGGGAAGGGTGGTTGCCGATCAGCGGGCGCGTACCACCAGACCCTTGAGGTAGAAGCCTTCCGGATAGGCGGTACCGATGGGGTGATCGGAGGCCTGGGAGAGCAGCTCCAGGATCTGGGCATCGCGACCGGCGTCGAGCGCCGCATCGGCCACTATCTTCTGGAACAGGCTCTGCTCCATCAGGCCGGAGCAGGAGTAGGTCAAGAGCACGCCACCCGGCGCCAGCAGCTGGAACGCCAGCATGTTGATGTCCTTGTAGCCACGGCAGGCACCCAGCAGCTGGGCCTTGCTCTCGGCGAACTTGGGCGGATCCAGCACGATGACATCGAACTTCTCGCCCTTCTCACGATATTCCCGCAGCAGCTTGAACACGTCGTGACGGACAAACTGGGTGTTGCTGGTATCCAGCCCGTTCAGCTCGGCATTCTGGCGGGCAATATCCAGCGCATTCTGGGAGAGATCGACGTTGACCACTTCCTTGGCGCCGCCCTTAAGGGCATAAACGCCAAAACCGCCGGTGTAGCAGAAGCAGTTGAGCACCCGCTTGCCTTCGGTGTACTTGGCGGCAGCCTGACGGTTGTCACGCTGATCCAGATAGAAACCGGTTTTGTGGCCGTTGCGAATGTCTACCAGGATCTTGACGCCACCGTTCTCTTCGATGACCACCGGCTCGTTCGGGGTCTCGCCATAGATGACGCCGGTGCGCTCTTTCAGCCCTTCCTTCTTGCGCACTGCCACATCGGAGCGCTCATAGATGCTGCACACGGGGTAGAGGGTACGCAGTGCTTGCGTTATCAGCTCACGCTGGAACTCGGCGCCGGCAGAGAGGATCTGGCACACCAGAAAATCGGCATAACGGTCGATGGTCAGACCCGGCAGGCCGTCGGATTCGGCGGCGCAGAGGCGATAACCGGTGAGACCCTGACGCTTGATCAGCGGATCGCGAGACTCCTGCGCATATTTGAGGCGACGGATAAAGAAGTCGAGATCGACGGTCTCATCCTTGTCGAAGGTCCAGACTCGGGCACGGATTTGGGAGCTGCCTGACCAGGCGCCACGGGCGAGCCACTTGCCATCGTTGGCATAGATCTCGACGGTATCGCCGTCAATGGGGTTGCCCTGAACCCGCTCAATCCCCTTGGAGAAGATCCAGGGGTGGCGACGCAGCAGGGATTTTTCGCGGCCTTTGACGAGATAGATGGAAGCGCTCATGGATGTTTGCCGATGGTAGAAAGAAAAGGGGCCACATTCTATGTGGCCCGCAGGTAAAACTCAAACGGCCCGGTGCATCAGCGTGCCCGAACCGGATGTGACTGACAGATCAGATCCGGATCCCCTTGAGTGCCCGGGTCAGCTCGCTGGCGGTGGCTTTCAGCCCCTGCGTGCCAGCCACCGAGGCGCTGGCAGACTCCTCCACTTGCGCCGCTTCATGGCGTACCTGATCCAGATTGTGGGTGATCTCGGCGGCCACCGAGCTCTGCTCTTCGCTGGAGGTGGCGATCTGGGTGCTCATCTCCAGTACCGCATCGCTGTGATTGCTCAGCTTCTCGATATCGAGCCCCACCTCGCTGATGAGTTGCTGGCTGCTGGCCGCGCGCCCCACGGTTTTCTCCATGATGTCGTTCAGCGCACCGGTGCCGGCTTGCAGCTCTTCGATCATCTTCTGGATCTCGACCGTTGCCTGCTGGGTACGGCTGGCGAGGGTACGCACCTCGTCGGCCACCACCGCAAAGCCGCGGCCCTGCTCACCGGCGCGGGCCGCTTCGATGGCGGCGTTAAGGGCCAGCAGGTTGGTCTGCTGGGAGATGGCGTTGATGACGTTGACCACCTCGTTGATGCGGTTGGCATTGTGAGTCAGGCGCTCGACTGCACCGGAGGCATTGCCAATCTCGTCGGCCAGGGTGCGGATCGCTTCTATGGTACGGGCCACCCGGTTGGCGCCATTGGCCGCCTCTTCGCTCGATTGACGGGTCTGCTGCAGGGTGTCGTTGGCATTGCGCGCCACTTCGCGAATGGCGGCTGACATCTGTTCCATGGCGGTGGCCAGCGAATCCATGTGCTGGCGCTGGGCGCGCGCCATGCTTTCGCCTTCACTGGCGTGGTCACGAAACTCGTCGGCGGCCATGGTCAGCGCCTCGGCAGACTCTTCGACCAGCTTGACGATCTGATGCTGGCGGTCGGTAAAGCGGTCGATGCTGCCCGCCAGGGTGGAGAACTCGTCCCGCACCGGGAAGAAGTTGAGGCGGAAGGTGAGATCCCCGTCCGCCACGGTTTGCAGCGCCTTGTTGGTGGAGTAGAGCGCACCGGAGACAAAGGTCATCATGTAGTGGATCACCAGCGCCATCAGGGCGGCCAGCGCGCCGATGAGGAGCAGGGTCGAGCCCTGACCCTCCCACATGGAGAGGTTGCCGGTATCGAGATCACCGGTGACGTAGCCCGCCTGACCCGCTGGCGCGGTAAAGAGGTAGTGATCTCCTTGCTGTTGCAACCCGCTGCTGCCTTGCTGGGCCAGACGCAGATCAGCAGGCAACACCAGAGTGGGCTGTTGGCTGACCAGCTGCGCCGTGGTCTCGACCCGTTGCTGCAACTGCGCTACCCGCAGGGAGATCTCCTGCTGATGGCTGGCCGCCAGCATATACCAGCTGAGAAAGGCGATGATGAAGAGAGGTAACCAGAACGCGATATGGAATTTTTCACTGATGGTGAGGTGAATGAGATAGCGGTCAACCCACCGGAATTTAACTTCTTTCATAATGGAGCTGCATCCTGCAGAGATAGAGTGTCGGGCACATTATCGTCTCGGGAATTTTTTTCTTAAGCGGAAGGTGTGAGAAATGGGAGAGCAATCGTTTGTCATTCGGGTGTGGGGGCAGGTGCAGGGGGTGGGATTTCGCTATTTCACCCGTGAGCGGGCGCTGCAACTGGGTTTGCGAGGCCATGCCTACAACCTGGAGGATGGCTCGGTGGAGATCCTCATCAGCGGTCCCGCACAGGGGGTGCAGATGATGCTGGGTTGGCTGGAGCATGGCCCACGCACCGCTCGGGTGACCCGGATGGAGTATGAGGAGGCGCTGCCGCCCACCGGCCAAGGCTTTCATACCAACTGAGGTTTTAGGGGGAAGACTACTATATTATTTTCCTTAATTCACAGAATCACGTTTAGTGAGGTATCCTGATTTTCACAGACAGTCCCGATTGTTACGATGAGACAATCGGGGGTATTTAATGAAATCCAGAGAACACTATTCACCAAAGTTTCGGGCAGAGGCGGTTCGACTGCTGTTGGAGCAAGGCCTTGGCCAAGCTGAAGCCGCCAGAAGGTTGGGTATTGCCAAAGGCACACTGAGCAACTGGGTGGTCGCAGCCAAAGGAGGAAAGGATACATCGGCCATTCCCGGAGCGCGTTCTGTCGCCGAGCTGGAGGCTGAAGTGGCCCGGCTACGCAAAGCTCTCGCACAAGCCAACATGGAGCGCGACATCATAAAAAAGGCTCTGTCCCAATTACGTGTTGAAAGGCTAATCTTGAAGTAGGCCATCACCTTGAGGTCTACCATCATGGATACCCCAGCCTTTC
>NZ_JBFODV010000111.1:0-12346 GCF_040908495.1 Aeromonas sp. R1-1
GGTAAGCCGGATCTGGCCAGGGCTCGCCCCCATGGTTTTCAGGATGGCGATCTCGCTGCGCTTCTCGTTCACCGCCATCACCAGGGTGGAGACGATGTTGAAGCAGGCGACGGCCACCACCATCAGCATCACCACATACATGACGGTACGCACCATCTGGATGTCCTGATAGAGGTAACCCTGGCTGTTCATCCAGCTGCGGATATAGACGTGATGAGGGAACTGCTGCGCGGCGGCTACGGTGATGGATTGCGCCTTGAGCACATCGCTCACCCGCAGGCTGAAGCCCTCCACATCGCTGCCCATGCCGGTGATCGCTTGCGCATCGGCCAGATGCATAAAGCCGAGTAGGCCGTCGAGCTGACCGCCGATCTCCAGCAGCCCTACCACGGTCAGGGCTTCGCGGCGGGGATTCTTGATACCCGCCTGATCGCCCCCTTGCGGCAGCAGCAGGGCAACAGAATCCCCCACCTTGACGCCCAGTTTGTCGGCGATGGTCTTGCCAAGGATCACCCCACGTTCACCCGGTTGCAGCTCACGCAGACCACGACCCGTCATGTATTTGCCTGCATCCGACAGATTGGCTTCCAGCTCCGGCAGCACGGCGCGCAGTTGCACCCCCTTGAGGGCAGAGCCATGCTCCAGCAGGCCATTGAGGCGAATGACCGGGGCTGCCGCCTCAACGCCCGGCTGGGCCAGTAGGTAGTCGCGCAGACGGGGCCAATCTGGCAGCGGCCGCTCGACGGCGTCCAGCTCACCTTGCGGCACGACCGAGAGCACCCGATCTTTAAGCTCCCGCTCGAAACCGTTCATGGCGGAGAGGCCCAGGATCAGCGCCATCACCCCGAGGGCAATACCGATCAGGGAAGAGGCAGAGATAAAGGCGATAAACCCGTTGCGACGGCGGGAGCGGCTGTAACGCAGGCCCAGAAAGAGGGGCAGCGGTTTGAACATCAGGCAACCTCCGCCATCACGCCGCTCACCAGGGTCACCCGGCGATGGAGCTTGGCCGCGAGGCTCAAGTCGTGAGTCACTACCACAAACGCAGTGCCCAGTTCACGATTCAGTTCACACAGCAGTTCGTACACCGCGGTGGCACTGGCGTGATCCAGATTGCCGGTAGGCTCATCCGCCAGCACCAAGCTCGGTTCGTTGACCAGCGCCCGGGCGATCGCCACCCGCTGACGTTCGCCACCAGAAAGCTCGGAGGGACGGTGATTCAAGCGATGGGAGAGCCCTACCCGCCCCAGCATCTTGGTTGCCTTTTCGGTGGCAACCGCCACCGACTCACCGGCGATCAGCAGCGGCATGGCCGCATTTTCCAGCGCACTGAACTCGGAGAGCAGGTGGTGGAACTGGTAGACAAAGCCCAGCTCGCGGTTGCGAAAGCGAGCCTGGGTACGGCTGTCCCAGTGGTGGATATCCTCCCCCTTGAACAGCACGGCGCCGCTGGAGGGGTTGTCCAGCGCCCCCATCAGGTGCAGCAGAGTGGTCTTGCCGGAGCCGGAGCTCCCCACCACCGCCAGCATTTCACCGTGTGCGACGCAGAGATCGATCCCCTTGAGCACCTGAGTCTCCAGCTCCCCCTCTTTATAGACATGATTGAGCGCCTGGCAACGCAGCAGAGGTTCACGGGATACGGCTTCATTCATAACAGGGGCTCCACTTGCCTCGGTAACAACGCTGGCACCCGCAACAACGGGGGCACCAGTCACAACAGAAGATGCATTATTCACGGCATTACTCATAACGCAGCGCCTCGGCCGGTTTCACCCGCGCAGCGCGGGCCGCCGGATAGAGGGTGGCACTGAAGCTCAGCAGCACGGCGCCCAGCAAGATGGTGATGACCTGAGCCGGCTCGACAATGACCGGCAGGCCACTGCCGCCCGCCGCCATATAGAGGTTGAGCCCCACCGCATTGAGCAGAGGGTTGAGACCCAGGGAGAGCGCAAGGCCCGCCAGTCCGCCAAACAGGGCGCCAATCACCCCGCTGGACGCACCGAGCACCATGAAGATTTTGACGATCCCTGATTCACTCATGCCCATGGTGCGCAGGATGGCCACTTCGCCCTCCTTGTCCGTCACCACCATCACCAGCGCGGAGAGGATGTTGAAGGTAGCGACGGCGATGATCAGCACCAGCATCAGCCCCATCATCCGTTTTTCCATGGCGACCGCCTGGAACAGCTCGCCCCGCTCGCGGCGCCAATCCTGCCATAGCAACCCGTCCGGCAACGGTGTCTTGATCACCTCGTCGGCCGCAAACGGATCATCGAGCCAGAGGCGAATGCCACCGACGGTTTCTGTCGGCAGGCGTAGCAGCCGCTGGGCATCCCCCAGCGCGATCAGCGCAATCTGGTTATCCACATCGGCGCCGACCCCGAAGATGCCGGAGACGGTAAAGAGGCGCTGGGCCGGTACCCGGCCAAACGGGGTGAAGCGGGTCCCTTCGGTCAGGATCAGACGAACCTGATCGCCGATGGAGACATTGAGGCGACGTGCCACCCCCTGCCCCAGCACGATGCGGTAGTGGCCGGGCTGCAGGGTATCGAGGCGTCCCCCCAGCATCTGGGAGTGCAGGATGTCATCCTTGGGCCAAAGGGCGGGATCGATCCCCTGCACGCTGACGCCGGTGAGCTGGCCGGGGCTTTGCAGCATCCCTTCGCTGTCGAGCATGGGGGCCGTGGCGACCACATGGGGTAAGTTGGCCAGATCCGGCAAGCCTTGCGGGTCTGCATCAATACGGCCAGCCTGATTGGTCACCACCACATGGGGGATCACCCCGAGGATGCGCCCTTTGAGCTGCCCTTCGAAACCGTTCATCACCGAAATGACCACCATCAGGGCGGCGACCCCGATGGCGATGCCAAAGGTAGAGAACAGGGAGATAAATGAGACGAAGCGATTGCTGCGCTTCGAGCCTGCATAACGCAGGCCGATGGCCAGCGAAAGGGGCTGAAAAAGTCCGGTCTTCAAGGATATGTACGTTGCCAACAAAATAAGATACCGGATAATAAAGGGAAACCGTCCATGACAACAAGGGATAGCCTCCATGCAGGAACAGTTCTTCAGCGTCACTCATGCCACGCCGGTCAATGTGATCCCCATGCCGGCCGACTTCCATCTCCCTTCGCTGGAGGAGCTGGACGCTGAGCTGCCGGAGCCCTTTCGGATCTCTTCGGCCATTACCTCCATCGATCTGGTGACCACTCGCCTGCTGCGCAACCAGAATGAGTCGATGCACGATCTGATCGAGATCGTCAATCAGCAGTCCCGCAAGATCGACATGATTATGGGCTATGTGCTCTCCCTGCAGGACCATCCGGAGCAGCGCTTTCACACCCTGCGCTTCGGGGCTGGCCAGCTCACCTACCTGCACCCCTATCATGATCACGGGGATGCGCCGCACCTGCACCAGATCGTCCGCCTCAAGATCTTCCTGCGGGAAGAGGCGGCCGCCATCTACTGCTATGGCCAGGTCAAACAGCTCGACGGCGGTGAACATGGCACCCATGTGCAGCTCGACTATGTGCGGATCCGCGAAGATGACCGTGAACTGCTGGTTCGTGCCAGCCTCCACGTGCAATCGAAGCAGCTCAAGCTGCGCGCCCAAGAACGTCAGCGCTAACCAGAGCGAACGTCGCGATAGATAACGTCAACGTTAAAAGAATCGAACCATGCCAATGACACTCCCCGCCTTGCCCGCCAAAGCGGGCCAAAAGATCACGCTCGGCCAGCTGGTCGGCAGCAGCCTCTCGCTGATTGCAGCCCGTCTCACCAGTGAAGCCAAGGGGCCGGTACTGCTTATCACCGCCGATACCCCGAGCGCCCTGCGCCTGGAGCAGGAGCTTCAGTATTTGCTGGCAGACAAGCAGCTAGCCGATCAGTCCGCCCCCGTATTGCTGTTCCCCGATTGGGAGACCCTGCCCTACGACACCTTCTCTCCCCATCAGGACATCATCTCCCAGCGGCTCGAAACTCTCTACAAGCTGCCGCAGATGAGCAAGGGGGTATTGATTGTCCCCATCTCCACCCTGATGTTGCGCTGCGCACCCCGGGTCTATCTCGACAAATACAGCCTGATGGTGAAGGCCGGTCAGCGCCTCAACCTGCAACAGCTGCGCGGGCGGCTGGCCGAGGCGGGTTACGTGGCGGTGGATCAGGTGCTTGAGCATGGCGAATTTGCCGCTCGCGGCTCCCTGCTCGATCTCTTCCCCATGGGCAGTAGCTGCCCCTATCGCATCGACTTCTTCGACGATGAAGTGGACTCCATCCGCCCGTTCGATCCCGAAACCCAGCGCTCCAGCGAACCGGTCAAGACGGTCAGCCTGCTGCCCGCCCGGGAATACCCTACCGACGAGGCGGCCATCGAGCTGTTTCGCGGCCAGTTCCGCGAACAGTTCGAGCTGTCGCGGGCCGAGGGCTCCGTCTATCAGGAAGTGAGCAAGGGGCGCTGGCCCGCCGGCATCGAGTATTATCTGCCGCTCTTCTTCAACCAGACCGCCAGCCTGTTTGACTACCTGCCGGAAGAAACCCTGCTGCTCACTGTGGGGGACATCTACCCCGCCGCCCAGCGCTTCTGGAACGATATCGGCCAGCGCTATGAAGACAGACGCTGGGACAACACCCGCCCACTGCTGCCACCGGCCCAGCTCTATCTGCCGGTGGAGCAGCTCTTTGCCTCTCTGGGCCAATATGGCGCGGTGCGGCTGCAAGAGGCCGCTACCGCCGGTGATGCTGGTCAGCACGATCTGCCCATCGAGGCGCTGCCCGACCTGCAACTCGATCACAGCAAGGAGCAACCCCTGCTGGCGCTTAACCAGTTCCTGCAAGGCTTTGCCGGGCGCACCCTGTTTGCGGTGGAGTCCGAAGGACGGCGGGAGGTGCTCGGCGATCTGCTGGCGCGTATCTCGCTGCAACCCAAGGAATTCCCCTCTCTCGACGCCTTTATGGCGAGCCCGGATCGACACGGCCTGCTGGTTGCACCCCTTGAGCGTGGCTTCCTGTGGCAGGAGGTCGGTCAGGATCCACTGGCGCTGATCACCGAGACCGAGCTACTGGGCGGCAAAGTGCGCAGCAAGCGGGCGCGGGAGAAGAGCAAAAACTTAAGCTCCGATGCGGTGATCAGAAACCTGGGCGAGCTGACCCAGGGTCAGCCGGTGGTCCATCTGGATCACGGGGTCGGCCGCTATCTGGGGCTCGAAACCATCGACGCCGGTGGTCTGCCCACCGAGTTTTTGACCCTCGAATATGCCGGCGGCGACAAGCTGTTCGTGCCGGTCACCAGTTTGCACCTTATCAGCCGCTACACCGGCTCTGACAACCCGCCCAGCCACAAGCTCGGCGGCGAAGCCTGGAGCAAGGCGCGGCGCAAGGCGGCGGAGAAGGTGCGCGACGTGGCAGCCGAGTTGCTGGATGTCTACGCTCATCGCGCCGCTCGCGCCGGGTTTGCCTTCAAGCACGACAAAGAGGCCTATCGCCAATTTGCCGCCAGCTTCCCGTTCGAGGAGACCGACGATCAGCTCAACGCCATCAATGCGGTGCTGGGGGACATGTGTCAGGCCAAGAGCATGGACCGATTGGTGTGCGGCGACGTGGGTTTCGGCAAGACCGAAGTGGCGATGCGGGCGGCATTTGTGGCGGTGCACGGCGGCAAGCAGGTTGCCGTGCTGGTGCCCACCACCCTACTGGCGCAACAGCACTACGACAACTTCCGCGACCGCTTTGCCAACTGGCCGGTGCGGGTCGAGGTGCTGAGCCGCTTCCGCTCCGCCAAGGAGCAGAGCGCTGTGATGAAGGAATTGGCGGAGGGCAAGGTGGACATCATCATCGGCACCCACAAGCTGCTCGGCTCCGAACTCACCTTCAAGGATCTGGGACTTCTCATCGTCGATGAGGAGCATAGATTCGGGGTGCGCCAGAAGGAGAAGATCAAGGCGCTGCGGGCCGATGTGGATATCCTCACTCTCACCGCCACCCCCATTCCGCGCACCCTCAACATGGCGATGTCGGGCATGCGGGATCTCTCCATCATCGCCACCCCGCCCGCCAAGCGGCTCGCCATCAAGACCTTTGTCCGCCAGCACGAACCGGCGGTAGTGCGCGAGGCGGTGCTGCGTGAACTCAAACGTGGCGGGCAGGTCTACTACCTGCACAACGACGTGGAGAGCATCGAGAAGTGCGCGGCAGACCTTGCCGAACTGGTACCGGAGGCGCGCATCGGCATCGCCCATGGCCAGATGCGCGAGCGCGAGCTTGAGCGAGTGATGTCGGACTTCTACCACCAGCGCTTCAACCTCCTGGTTTGCACCACCATCATCGAAACCGGCATCGACGTGCCAAGCGCCAACACCATCATCATGGATCGGGCGGATCACCTCGGTCTGGCCCAGCTGCACCAGCTGCGGGGCCGGGTTGGCCGCTCTCACCATCAGGCCTATGCCTACCTGCTCACCCCCCATCCCAAGCTGATGACCAAGGATGCAGCCAAGCGGCTGGAGGCGATCGCCTCGCTTGAAGATCTCGGCGCCGGTTTTGCGCTGGCGACCCACGATCTGGAGATCCGTGGCGCGGGCGAACTGCTCGGCGACGACCAGAGCGGCCAGATTGCATCAGTCGGCTTCACCCTCTATATGGAGATGCTGGAGCAGGCGGTCGAGGCACTGAAAAATGGCAAGGAGCCCTCGCTGGAGCAGCTGATGAGCCAGCACACCGAGGTGGAGCTGCGCCTGCCGGCGCTCTTGCCGGATGACTATATTCCGGACGTCAACATGCGCCTCTCCATGTACAAGCGGATCGCCAGTGCGGCGGACGAGCAAGAGCTACGGGAGCTGAAAGTGGAACTGATCGACCGCTTTGGTCTCTTGCCGGAGGCGACCAAAACTCTGCTGGAGCTGGCCGCTTTCCGCCAGCGTGCCACCGCCCTTGGTATTCGCCGGGTGGAGATGAGCGAGCGTGGCGGCTATCTCGACTTCACTCAGGAGACCAAGGTTAATCCGGCCTATCTGGTCAAACTGCTCTCCAGCCAGCCCCGGGTCTACAAGATGGACGGGCCAACCCGGCTGCGTTTCCAGGTGCCGACCCAGGACCGCGCCATGCGCCTGAAACTGGTGGATGGATTGCTGGCTGATCTGGCCAACAACAGCCTGTGAATATCTGCAACGCTGGCGGCGAGCCAGAGAGATAATGCCAACTAAAACGGGAGCCATATCTGCTCCCGTTTTTTATTTGCTATCTGACTACTGCGTACGTTCAGCCCTGGTTGGCTGGATCCTCATGGGCGGAGAACTCGCGCATAAAGGCCTCGGCGCGCTCCACCATCTTGGTCGAGCCAACAAAGTAAGGGGTACGCTGGTGCAGCGCGGTGGGCTGGATATCCATGATGCGGCCAAAGCCGTCGGAGGCCTTGCCACCGGCCTGCTCCACCAGAAACGCCATCGGGTTGCACTCATAGAGCAGCCGCAGCTTGCCATTCGGCGAGTTGGTGCCGGACGGATAGATGTAGATGCCGCCCTTGAGCAGGTTGCGATGGAAATCAGAGACCAGGGAGCCGATATAGCGGGAGGTGTAAGGTCTGTGGGTCGCCTCGTCGCGCTCCTGGCAATATTTGAGGTACTTCTTCACCCCGTCCGGGAACTTGATGTAGTTACCCTCGTTGATGGAGTAGATCTTGCCCTCTTCCGGAATGCGGATGTTCTCGTGGGAGAGGCAGAAGCAGCCGATAGAGGGATCGTAGGTAAAGCCGTTGACGCCAAAACCGGTGGTGTAGACCAGCATGGTGGAGGAGCCGTAGACCACATAACCGGCGGCGACCTGACGGTTGCCCGGTTGCAGGAAGTCCTCCAGGGTCACCGGCGAACCCTGCGGGCTCAAACGGCGGTAGATGGAGAAGATGGTCCCGACCGAGACGTTGACGTCGATATTGGAGGAGCCATCGAGCGGGTCGATCAGCACCACATACTTGGAGTTTTTGGAGAGCGGTGAGTCAAAGGCGACGAAGTCCTCTTCCTCTTCCGAGGCCATGCCACACACCTCGCCGCGCGCTTCCAGCGCCGCCTTGAAGCGTTCGTTGGCGTAGACATCCAGCTTCTGCTGCACCTCGCCCTGTACGTTTTCAGCGCCCATGGAACCGATGATATCCGCCAGTCCCGCCTTGTTGATCTCTCGGTTCACCACCTTGGCAGCAAGGCGGATCGAGCTGAGCAACGAAGTCAGCTCGCCGGTCGCGGTAGGATAATCCGCCTGCTTTTTGACGATAAACTCACCCATGGTGATCATGTTTCGCATTTTTGTTCCTTTAGATCGCATCGGTTGGCATTGAAAACGTTTGCAGGCGTCAGCAAAAAAAATGCCGATCACCGGCGGCCTTGATTTGTAACCTAATGTAACGTCTGTTTTTTGTTTTTGCAGCGAATTAAGCGGCCTATTAAATAGGCTATTTCGCCTCACGTTAGGTAAAAGAGGCTTTTTATTCGGTTTCAATCGATAACTTTCGGACCCTTAATTCGTGGCAATAACCTGCGACAAGCCATGAGCTGACTGGCCTTTGGCCATTAAAAATGGAGTCTGATGGGCCTGCTGCTCCCTTAGCCATTGCCTCTTGAGATCCGATCGCCAATCCAGCACACTGATTTCGCTTTGGAAGCAAATAAAACTCAAGGATTATCAATGAACAAGACTCTCATTGCCGGCATGGTAGCCGGACTGTTTGCCCTTCCCGCCTGGGCTGCCCAGGTGCCTGCCGGTACCAAGCTGCTGCCGGATGCCCAACAAATCTACGTGACCAATATCGGCACCGAACCCACCACCATCGACCCCCAGCTGGTAGAAGAGACCGCCGGTAGTGCCATCGTCAACGATCTGTTTGAAGGGCTCTATGAGCTGGATAATACCGGCAAGATCAAACCAGCAGGCGCCGTCAGCTACGAGGTCGACAAGACAGGTACCGTCTACACCTTCAAGCTGAGGCCCGAGGCCAAGTGGTCAAATGGTGAACCGGTCACCGCCGCCGATTATGTCTACGGCTGGCAACGGGCGGCCGATCCCAAGACGGCCTCCAACTACGCCTGGTTTATCGAATTGACCGGTGTGGTCAATGCAAGCGAGGTGATCCAGGGCAAGAAGAGCCCGTCAGAGCTCGGGATCAAGGCGCTCGATGACTACACCCTGCAGGTCACCCTGAAAAATCCGGTTCCCTTCTTCCTGAAGACGCTGGCCCACTACACCACGTTCCCGGCCCCCAAGGCCACCATTGAAAAATTCGGCAAGGATTGGGTCAAACCGGGCAATATCGTCTCCAACGGTGCCTTTGTACTCAAGGAGTGGACCCCCAACGAGCGACTGAGTGCCGAGCGCAATACCCACTACTGGAACAACCAGCACACCGTCCTGAACAAGGTGATCTATCTGGAGATCGTCTCGGAAACCGCCGCCTACAACCGCTATCGCACCGGTGAACTGCACTACACCACTTATCCGCTGGAGCAGTACAAACAGCTCAAGAGCAAGAGCCCGGAAGAACTGGTCAGCGTCCCCACACTGGCCAGCTATTACTATGTCTTCAATACCCAGCGCAAACCGTTCGATGACCCGAAAGTACGCAAGGCGCTCTCGCTCGCCATCGACCGGGAGACCATCACCGACAAGATCCTGGGACAGGGACAAATTGCTGCATATAGCTTCACGCCCCCCATTGTGGACGGTTTTGAATTGAAAAAACCGGCCAGCCAGCTGCAGAGCAAAGAGGAGCGGACCAAGCAAGCCAAAGCCCTGTTGGCCGAAGCGGGATATGGCCCGGACAAGCCACTCACAGTGGACATTCTCTACAACACCAACGAGAGCCACAAAAAGATTGCGCTGGCCGTCTCCTCCATGTGGAAACACAACCTGGGGGTCACTGCCACCCTCAACAACATGGAGTGGAAGACCATGGTCTCGGCACTCAACGAGGGGGATTTCGGGGTTAGCCGCTATGGTTGGAACGGGGATTATAACGATGCCTCCACCTTCCTCGACATAATGACCTCCAGCAGCAGTGCCAACAGCGGCAAGTGGTTCAACAAGGAGTATGACGCCCTGCTGGCCAAGGCCCACGACTCGCTGGATCCCGCTGAACGCAATGCCCTGTATCAACAGGCAGAGGCGCTCATTGATGCGGATGCCCCCATCGCCCCTATCTATTTCTCGGTCAAATCCAGGTTGCTCAAGCCTTTCGTGAAAGGCTACCCCCACCTTAACCCGCAGGATGTGGTCTACAGCAAGGAGCTCTATCTGGTTGCCCAGTAACCAGCTAGGAAGATGTAACCATAAAAAAGCGCCTGCATTGCTGCAGGCGCTTTTCATTGGCGGCCAAGCGGGCCATTGGGCCTACTTACCGCTTTCACGCAAGATTACTCTTCGGGGCAAGGAGCCAACACCACCCGACGGCGTCCATATATGGTCTAATCATCCCAGACACTATTTTATGTGGTTCATACGCCAGAGGGACTTGGTGGGATCCCGCTGGTGGGGGCATGAACCTACGGGAGGAGAAGCGGGAAATCAGTTACTACCTGATGGATTACCACAACTGGCCGCATCCACGTCAACACAATGGCGGGATGCCACCAGCAAAATCCGAGGTTCAATCGAACCAAGTATCCAGATTGAGTTGACCACTAAAAATCTTTAGTAACTGTCTTCCTGCTCCGCCTTCATCCGGGCCTGACGGGCATAGGCCTCCTCCTCGGCGCTCTCTATCTCCTGCAGCACCGAATCGAGATCGATGGCGGCGCGGCTCTCTTCAAAGTGACCGGTCAGCTCGCTCTCGGGGGTGAGTTTGCCATCTTCAAACAACGCCCACATCTCCTGGGCATAACGGGTCTTGAGCAGCTCGGGGGCATACATGCCGTAGTAGTTGCGCATGTTGTTTACGTCCCGCTCCAGCATCGCCTTAGCCTGGTTGTTGGCGGCGGCATCCACCACCTGGGGCAGGTCGATGATGACGGGGCCCTGTTCATCCACCAGCACATTGAATTCGGAGAGATCGCCGTGGATAAGACCGGCGCAGAGCATCCGCACCACGTAACGGATCACCTTGGCATGGTCGATGACCGCCTGCTCGGGGGTAAGCGCCACATCGTTGAGGCGCGGCGCGACATTGCCATCCTCATCGGTGATAAGTTCCATCAAGAGGACGCCATCGAGGCAGACATAGGGCTGTGGTACCCGCACACCGGCAGCAGCCAGCTTGAACAGGGCATCGACCTCGGTGTTCTGCCACACCTCTTCATGCTGCTTGCGGCCGTACTTGGAGCCCTTCTCCATGGCGCGGGCGCTGCGGCTGTTACGCACCTTGCGCCCCTCCTGATAGACCACGGCCTGCTTGAAGCTGCGCTTGGACGCCTCTTTATAGACTTTGGCGCAGCGGATCTCGTCGCCGCAGCGCACCACATAGACGTCGGCCTCTTTGCCGCTCATCAACCGGCTGACGACCTCATCGACCAGGCCGTCATCAACCAGAGGTTGGATTCGATTTGGAATTTTCATGGCCGCCCTTTTACCCTATTTCCGCTCTCGAAGATAGCTCCGCGCACGCTCACCTGCCTCTCCCTTTCATAAGACACCCTGTTATCCCCTGTTTGCGCTGTTTTTGTCCACCCGTTCGCCTTAAAAACCACCAGCAGTAGACCAAATACGAAAGGCTTCTGTGCCCACAAAAATGGCCCGCAAGCGGGCCAATTTTCAAGGTTCGGGCGGCAAGCCCTTACGAATGCGCTGGATCCCCGCTTCATAAAGGCCGTCATCCCCCTCCTGATGCTCCAGAGTTTCGAAGATCTTGAGAAACCACATGTACTGCTCGGGATGACGCGCCACCTGCATCTCTACCACCCGGTTCATGGCATTGACGTCTGCCAGCAGATCGGCGGTGGGATAAGGGTCAAACAGCGGCTCGATCTCCAGCAGATAGCAACCCTCATCCTCGTCATAGCTGGCGAAGATGGGCACCGCTCTGGCACCGGTCAGCTTCACCAGCTTGGGCAAGGCTGGCAGGGTTGCCTTGGGGCGGCCAAAGAAGGGAACAAACACGCTCGCCTCGCGGCCGTGATCCTGATCCGGTAGATAGAAGAAACTGGCACCGGCGCGGATCGACTTGATCGCCGGCTTGATCCCGGCGCTGCGCTCATAGACCTTGCCTGCTTTGGCCCGCTCGCGGTTGATGTACCAGTCGAACACCTCATCTTTCGGGCTCTTCATCATGGTGCACATCTCGATGCCCATCATGGAGAAGTAGCGGCCAATCATGTCGACCGCCCAGGTATGAGGCACCACCAGGATCACCGGACGGCCCGCTGCTTGCTCCGCTTGC
>NZ_JBFODV010000112.1:0-12147 GCF_040908495.1 Aeromonas sp. R1-1
GGGGGGCTCCGCCATTATCAACTACGTGGGCAAGACCCTGCTCGGCACTCAGGATTGGGGCCTGAACCTGCAACAGGCCATCAACCTGCCCAATTTTGGCAGCCGCAACGGCCCCACCGAGCTGGAAGCGGGACGCACCCCCATGTCGGTGGTCGAGGGATTGAAGGCGAGGGGACATGAGGTGGTGCTGAACGAGCAGACCTCCGGCCTGCAGGGGGTTGAGCGCAACGCTGGCGGCTGGTTTGGCGCAGCGGATCCGCGCCGGGAAGGGATCGCCAAGGGAGAGTGACACTCCCATAACAACAAGGCCTGCATGATGCTGGCCTTGTTGTTGATGGAGCGTGACGGAGCGCTTACTGGATACCCAACAGCTCCACGTCAAAGATCAGGACTGATCCCGGCGGGATTTTGCCAGCGGTGCGGTCGCCGTAGGCGAGGTTGGCAGGGATGTAGAAACGGGTCTTCTCACCTTCCACCATCAGCTGCACCCCTTCGGTCCAGCCGGCAATCACCTGATTGAGGCCAAATTCGATGGGCTCGCCACGGGCGACCGAGCTGTCAAAGACGGTGCCGTCCAGCAGCTTGCCCTCGTAGTGCACCTTCACCTTGTTGGTGGCAGTGGGATGAACGGTGCCGGTGCCCGGGGTCAGCACTTCGTACTGCAGGCCGGAGGCGGTGGTGGTCACCAGCGGTTTGTCCTTGTTGCTGGCGAGGAACTCGGCGCCAATCCGCACGTTGTCGGCCGCCAGCTTCTTGTTGTTGCTGCTGGAGTAGAAGTAGTAGGCCACACCGGCGATGAGCAGCGCGATCAGTATGAATTTCATCGGTTTTTCCTGTTCCATGAAATGTAAAAAGTGCAATGAGGGCGCCATCTTATCGCGCACAGCCCCTGATGGCGAGCCACAGGGCGGGAGGATGTGAGCGGGCAGGCAAAGCCCGGCGAGCTGGACGCAAAAAGGGGCGAGTCGGTGACTCGCCCCTCGTCATGGCGGCGGCGCTTACTTGGCGGCCACCATCATCAGGGCGGGCAGGGCGAAGAAGAGACCCGTCACATAACCCAGAGCCAGCAGCTTGTTCTCGCTGCCTACCCGGGCCAGCCCCTCGGCGGCGCGCACCGGCAGGTCGCGCAGGAAGGGGATGCCATAGATGATGACCACGGCAAAGAGGTTGAACAGCACGTGGACCAGCGCGATGGTCAGGGCCAGCTGGGCACCGGCTCCGCTGATGGCGGTGGCTGCCAGCAGGGCGGTAATGGTGGTACCGATATTGGCCCCCAGGGTGAAGGGGTAGAGCTGACGGGTGCTGAACACGCCGCCGCCGGCCAGCGGGATCATCAGGCTGGTGGTGGTGGAGGAGGATTGCACCATGATGGTCACCAGCGCACCGGAGGTGATGCCGGTCAGCGGGCCACGGCCCAGCGCCTTGTGCAGCACCTCTTTGGCACGGCCAACCAGTACCTGTTGCAGCACTTTGCCGAGATAAGTGACGCAGGCGAGGATCAGCATGATACCGATGATGATGGTCGCGATGGCGGCACCCTTGCCCGGCAGGAAGGCGACGGCGCTGTCAATCAGCTGCTGGGCCGGTGCGGTCAGCGGCTTCATGAAGTCCATGCCCTTCATCGACATGTTGGCGGAGCCTACCAGCAGGTTGGCCAGCCACTCGGCGCTATGTTGCAGCAGGCCGAACATCAGTTCCAGCGGCAGGAAGATGAACACCGCCAGCAGGTTGAAAAAGTCGTGCACGGTGGCGGCGGCGAAGGCGCGGCGGAACTCGGCGCGATCCCGCACATGGCCCATGGAGACAATGGTGTTGGTGATGGTGGTGCCGAGGTTGGCACCCATGACCATGGGGATGGCCATGCTGATGGGCAGGCCGCCAGCCACCAGACCAACGATCACCGAGGTGACGGTGCTGGAGGATTGCACCAGCGCGGTAGCGAGAATACCCAGCAACAGGGCGACAAAGGGGTTGTTGGCAAAGGCGAAGATCTGGGCTGCGCCCTCGGCGCCGCCGGAGAAATCTTTGAAGCCGTGGGAGATGGCGCCCACGGCAACCAGGATCAGGTAGACCAGTACGATGACACTCATCCAGTTGAACAGGGCGCGGGTCGCGGGCGGCTGTGACAAGGAGTGATGGTGTTGCATAAAGCCTCTTGAGACGGTCGTTCCGTCTTGGGTTGTTGATGACCCGCGCATTTAATCAATGGTTAATGACAGAAATATGACAAGGTGACATTTCGATTATGTTTTTATGACGACGAACTGCGGCGACAGGCGCTGACCGAGCCGATTGGCTCTGGGGTGGCAAAAGGGGGGACGAAAGCACTGCCGCCTTGTCAGCCGGAATGTGATCGCTACACTGCGCCCCTTTATTGGCAATCAGGAGTAAACAAGATGATGCGTGCATGGATCCTCTCTCTGTCGCTGGGGCTGCTCTCGGCAGGGGCACAGGCCAGCCTGTTGAAAACCGACTGCAACCTCGACAAGGCCCTCAAGAACGAAGCGGTGAATGCCACTCTGGGAGTCAAGGGCAACTGTGATACCAGCAAGCTGGTGAAGCAGGAGAAAGAGAAGGTGAAAGCCGAGGTGCAAAAAGGCCGCAACGACCTGCTGGGCGAGAAGCGTGCCGACCTCAAGGAGAGCGGCAACGGTATGCAGCAGAAGATGGACAAGGCAAACCAGCAGGTGCACAAGGCGGAGCAGGATGCCAAGACCATCGCTCGCGATCCGCTCAAGGCTGCGGCGACCGCCGTACTGGATAAGCAGTAAGCAGACCGGGCCCAAGCCCGTGTGACCGGCAACAGACCGGCAGCAAAAAGGGGAGCCATGGCTCCCCTTCTGTCTATCCGTTATCCGCAAAGGATCAGGCGTCAGCCGCTTCCTCGTACTGACGGAACGGGATGCGGAACACCGCCAGACGCAGGAACAGATAGGTTGCGCCTAGGCCAGCCCAGATCAGGCCCAGCTCCAGCGAGCTCTGCTCCAGGTTGATCCACAGAGCACCGATGGTGGCGGCGCCGAGCAGCGGCATCAACAGGTAGATGACGTGATCCTTGAGGGTCTTGTTGCGCTTCTCGCGTACCCAGAACTGACCGATCACCGACAGGTTGACGAAGCTGAACGCCACCAGTGCGCCGAAGTTGACCAGCGCCAGTGCGGTATCCAGATCAAACGACACGGCGGAGAGAGCCAGACCGCCCACCATCAGCACGTTGATGGCCGGGGTGCGGTATTTCGGGTGGATGTAGCCAAACACCCGCTCCGGGATCATGCGGTCACGCCCCATCACGTAGAGGATGCGCGACACACCGGCGTGAGCCGCCATGCCGGAGGCCAGTACCGCGACCGTGGTGCAGACCAGCACCACGGACTGGAAGAAGGTGCCGCCAACGTAGAGCGCGATCTCCGGCAGTACCGCATCCGGATGCTGGAAGCGGGCGAGGCTCGGGAAGTAGAGCTGCAGGCAGTAAGAGACCACCACGAAGATGATGCCGCCGATAAGGGCAGTTAGCACGATCGCCTTTGGGATCACCTTGCCAGCGTTCGGCGTCTCTTCGGAGAGGGAGCTCAGACCGTCAAAGCCCAGGAACGAGAAGCAGAGAATGGTCGCACCGGTAAAGAGCGGTACCAGCTGTGCTGACTCGAAGTGGAACGGACGGCTGCTCATCAGGGTGCCAGCCCCTTCGCCGTGGTAGATGCCCCACGCCATCAGGCCGATAAAGAGGGTGATGATGGCCAGCTGGATCACCACGATTAGACCGTTGAAGTTGGCCACCAGATTGATGCCGCGCAGGTTCAGGAAGGTCATCACGGTCACCAGACCGAAGATGAACACCCAGGGCTCGACGCCCGGGAACATGGCGGTCAGGTAGATCTTGGCCAGCAGGATATTGATCATCGGCATGAACATGTAGTCGAGCAGGGAGGACCAGCCGACCATGAAACCGACGTAGGGGTTGAACACCTTCTGGGCATAGGTATAGGCAGAGCCCGCAGAGGGGAACTTGCGTACCAGATGTCCGTAGCTGAGAGCGGTGAGCAGGATGCCACCCAGAGCCAGCAGATAGGCGGTGGCGACCCGGCCATCGGTGATGTCACCGACGATGGCGAAGGTGTCGAAGACAGCCATGGGGGTCAGATAGGCCAGACCCATCACAATCACTTGTGTCAGGGTAAGGGTCTTGAGCAGCTTGGCGTTTTGCGATGCCATTACGCTTTCTCCTCAATCAGTGCCGCAGCACGTGCTTGCAACGAGCGCAGGGATACGATGGATTCGCAAGCCTGTACATCAAGGGCGCCGGGGAGGCGCATACCGGGCTGTACCGGCAGGAAAGCATTAAAACGCCCCATTGTTATCCTCTCAACGTCGGGAGATTGTTTGGCAATCTCGAATATCACTTCCGGAAACGTTCCGGCCTCTTGTGGTGGGTTTGTACTGCACTTCAAAAATACAAAAACCGATGTCGCAGTGAACATCGGTCCTTTATTGGCGGCGTATTGTGCATTCGGTCAGCCCCCTTGACAAGCAAAAAAGGGCAGATTAACGCATTTTTTTGCATACGCACGGAGCAGGTAAGTGGTCACTCGCCCCCTGCAGCCGTCCCCGAGCCGCTCCCCCTTTTTCGGGGGGGAAGAGAACCCTGTCATGGCGTATGAAAAATCGGCAAATCGGGGCTGCAGGGTGCATAGCGCCTCAACATTGATCCTGATCATATTTGCCAGCGTCCCCCCGGGCTCGAGTCCAGCGATCTTATCGGCTGGCGGGGGATGGGATGGGGTGAAGTGGAAAAAAAGTGGCTGCATATCCATTCACATTAATGACTGAGGATAGAAGGCAACGCGGCTCGGGCCATGGCACGGCGAGCAGCCCGGCTGGGTAGTTATTTGAAATCAGTCACACTTCCTGCAGAAACCGCATTTCTGGCAACCCGTGCTGCTGGCAACCAGCGCGCCGCAAAAACAACAAGGAGCCCGCAGGCTCCTTGTTCTCTATCGGGGGAGGGGCGCCAGCGGTTACTGGGCGATCTCCACCTTGTCGGCGGTATGCAGCGGGATGCGGAACACGGTCAGGCGCAGGAACAGGTAGATGGCCCCCAGCGCCGCCCAGACCAGCCCCAGCTCGAAGGAGGAGGGCTCGAGGTTGAGCCACAGTACCCCGATGCAGGCAGCACCACAGAGCGGCAGCAGCAGGTACATCAGGTGATCCTTGAGACACTTGTTGCGGCCCAGCTTCACATAGAAGTGGGCAATCACCGCCAGATTGACGAAGGTGAAGGCCACCAGGGCGCCGAAGTTGATCAGCGCCAGCGCCATCTCCAGATCCAGCGACACCGCAGAGAGGGCCAGCAGGCCGACCAGCAGCACGTTGAACGCCGGAGTCTGCCACTTCGGATGGATGTAGCCGAAGAAGCGGGCGGGCAGGGCGCGATCACGACCCATCACGTAGAGCAGGCGCGATACACCGGCGTGGGAGGCGAGCCCCGAGGCCAGTACCGCTACTGTGGTGCAGACCAGCACCACCGCCTGGAACAGCTTGCCGCCGACATAGAGGGCGATCTCCGGCAGTACCGCATCCGGATGCTGGAAGCGGGAGATGTCCGGGAAGTAGAGCTGCAGGAAGTAGGAGGTAGTGACGAACAGCACACCGCCGATCAGCGCCGTCAGCACGATGGCGCGGGGGATCACCCGATCCGCGTCCGGGGTCTCTTCCGACAGGGTACTGATGGCGTCAAAACCGAGGAACGACAGACAGAGGATGGAGGCCCCCATCAGCAGCGGCGACACCTGGATCTGCTCGGAGAAGAAGGGACGGCTGCTGGCCACGGTCCCCAGTCCTTCACCATTGTGAACGCCCCAGGCGATCAGGCCGATGAAGATGGCGATGATGCTGAACTGCATCACCACGATCAGGCTGTTGAAGTTGGCCACCAGCTTGATGCCGCGCAGGTTGAGGGCGGTCATCACCGCCGCCAGACCGAAGATATAGGTCCAGGGCTCTACGTTCGGGAAGAGGGCTTCCAGATAGATCTTGGCCAGCAGCATGTTGATCATCGGCATGAACATGTAGTCGAGCAGGGAGGTCCAGCCCACCATAAAGCCGACATAGGGGTGAAACACCTTCTGGGCATAGGTATAGGCGGAGCCGGCTGACGGGAACTTGCGCACCAGATGGCCGTAGCTCAGGGCAGTGAACAGCATGCCGATGAGAGCAAACAGGTAGGCGGTCGGCACATGGCCTTCGGTGATCTCGGTAACGATGCCGAAGGTGTCGAACACCGCCATGGGGGTGAGGTACGCCAGTCCCATAACCACGACCTGCCACAGTTTGAGGGTCTTTTTCAGACCAACCTGCTGGGCCGCCATTATGCATGTTCCTCATGCAGTGCCAGAGTGGCACGGTCCATCAACGAAACCGGGAGAGAGGCCCGGGAATCAAGGGCGCCAGGGCGGCGCACACCGGCCATGGCCGGTTGGAAAGCATTGAGATGCCCCATGTTGTTCCTCACTAGACTTGGTGTCGGGAGACTGCTGCCAATCTCGCTATCTTTTCCGGGGGTGATCCGGCCTCGTTTATGGGTTTGTTCACTGTCTAAAAAAGAACCGATGCCATTGTTTTACATCGGTTCTTTCAGTGGCGGCGCATTGTGCATTTGCAGGGCCCCCTTGACAAGAAAAAAAGGGGGCGAAATTGCATTTATTTGCACAGGTAAGTGGTCACTTTCCTGCTGGTCAGGCCAGCACGGCCTCCAGTGATTTTTCAAGGAGTTGCAACCCCTCGTCAATCACTGCCGCAGGGGCTGTCAGGGGGGCGAGAAAACGGATGACATTTGCGCGCACCCCGCATGAGAGCAGGACCAGACCGCGTTTGCCCGCCTCGGCCACCAGTCGCTTGGTAAGGTCGGGATCGGGCTGGCTGGCATCACGGCGTTTCACCAGCTCCATGGCCACCATGGCACCGGGGCCACGAATTTGACCTATGCAGTCAAAACGCTCGGCTATGCGTTCCAGCCCCGCCTTGATCTGCTCCCCCTGATCCAGCGCTTTCTGGTTCAGTTTCTCCTCGTCGATCACCTGCAAGACCGCCAGCGCGGCGGCGCAGGCGATGGGGGAACCGGCATAGGTGCCACCCAGACCACCCGGCTTGGCCGAGTTCATGATCTCCGCCTTGCCCACCACGGCTGACAGGGGGAAGCCACCCGCCAGACTCTTGGCCAGGGTCATGATGTCCGGCTCGATGCCGGCATACTCGGTGGCGAAGGTCTTGCCGGTGCGGCAGAAACCGCTCTGGATCTCGTCGCAGATCAGCAGAATGCCGTGCTGGTCGCAGATGCTGCGCAGCTTCTGCATAAAGCTCGGGGAGGCGGGATAGAAGCCCCCTTCCCCCTGCACCGGCTCGATAATGATGGCGGCGACGCGATTCGGCTCGATATCGGCGCTGAAGCAGAGCTCGAGGGCGTGCAGGGCATCCTCTTCACTGACCCCGAGATAATCGGCGGGGAAGGGGATGTGGTAGACCTCCCCCGGGAAGGGGCCAAAGCCGGTCTTGTAGGGCACTACCTTGCCGGTGAGCGCCATCCCCATCATGGTGCGGCCGTGAAAGCCCCCCTTGAAGGCGATGGTGCCGCTGCGACCGGTGTGGGCGCGGGCAATCTTGATGGCGTTCTCGACCGCCTCGGCGCCGGTGGAGAGAAACAGGGTGCGCTTCGGGGTCGGGCCGGGCACCAGGGCGTTGAGCTTCTCGGCAAGCTCGATATAGCCCGGGTAGGGGGTGACCTGAAAGCAGGTGTGGCTGAATTTTTCCAGTTGTTCACGCACCGCCGCTACCACTTTGGGGTGGTTGTGGCCTGTGTTGAGCACGGCGATGCCGGAGGCAAAGTCGATGTAGCGGTTGCCCTCCACATCCCACAGCTCGGCATTTTGCGCCCGGTTGATAAAGACCGGCAGCAGGGTGCCAACGCCATTGACCACGGCCGCTTCGCGGCGCGCTTGCCACGCCTTGTTTGATTCTGACTGACTCATCTTTCCTCCCTGAGGGGCCGCAGCCCCCGATATTCCCTGAAAATGTGGCAGGCGTTTTGGCGCCCATCACCACCGATCAGCCCATCGAGCCAGATCGGCGGCGCCTTGTCTCTCTGTTGCTGCCCTAGCGAATGGCGCCAAAGCAGAGGTATTTGGTCTCGAGATACTCCTCCAGCCCCTCGGCTGCACCCTCCCGACCCAGACCCGACTCCTTGATGCCGCCGAAGGGGGCTAGCTCGGTTGAGATGATCCCCTCGTTGATGCCGACCATGCCGTACTCCAGTTGCTCGGCGACGCGCCAGACCCGGGCGATATCGCGGCCATAGAAGTAGGCGGCCAGGCCATAAGGGGTGTCGTTGGCAATGGCGATGGCTTCGGCTTCGCTCTCGAAGCGCACCAGCGGGGCGACCGGGCCGAAGATCTCCTCCTGCAGGATGGGGTTGGTTTTATCCACCTTGCCCAAAATGGTGGGTTGGTAGAAGAGGGGGCCGGCGGGGTGAGCTTCGCCCCCCAGCAGCACTTCGGCACCGGCGGCGACCGATTGCTGCACCAGCTCGGCCACCTTGCTGGCGGCGGCCGGGTTGATGAGCGGGCCGATCTGGGTGCCTTCCGCCATGCCATCTCCCACCTTGAAGGCCTTGACGGCGGCAGTCAGCTTCTCGGCGAAGGCGTCATAGACGCTGGCCTGCACCAGAATGCGGTTGGCGCAGACGCAGGTCTGCCCGGCGTTGCGGTATTTGGAAGCGAGCGCCCCTGCCACGGCGGCGTCGAGGTCGGCGTCGTCAAAGACGATAAAGGGGGCGTTGCCACCCAGCTCCAGCGACAGCTTTTTCATGGTGTCGGCGCACTGGCGCATCAGCAGTTTGCCGATGCGGGTGGAGCCGGTGAAGGAGAGCTTGCGCACCACCGGATTGCTGCACAACTCGTTGCCCACCGCGCTCGCCTGATGGCTGGTGACGATATTGATGACACCGGCGGGGATGCCCGCCTGCTCGGCAAGCAGCGCCAGTGCCAGCGCGCAGAGCGGGGTCTCGGCGGCAGGTTTTATGACGATGGTGCAACCGGCTGCCAGCGCCGGGCCAGCCTTGCGGGTGATCATGGCAATGGGGAAATTCCACGGGGTGATGGCGGCGACGACCCCGACCGGCTGCTTGATGGTGGCCAACCGGCGATCGCCGCTAAAGCCCGGGATGGTGCGGCCATAGGCGCGCTTGCCCTCCTCGGCGAACCACTGGATAAAGCTGGCGCCATAGGCCACCTCGCCCTTTGCTTCCGCCAGCGGCTTGCCCTGCTCGCAGGTCATGATGCGGGCCAGCTCGTCGCTGTGGGCGGTTATGGCGGCAAACCAGGCGTAGAGCTTGTTGCTGCGCTCCTTGGCGGTCAGCGCCGCCCAGGCGGGTTGCGCCGCGTGGGCGGCCGCGATGGCGCGGCGGGTATCCTCGGCATCCATGTCGGGCACCTGGGTAATGACGGCCCCGCTGGCGGGGTTGGTGACCTCGAAGGTGCGGCCGCTGGCGGCCTCGCACCACTGTCCATCTATATAGGCGCGGGATGTGATCAAGCTGGAGTGGGATGTTGTTCCTGACATGAGAAGCCTCGAGTGTGGGTCAGAGCAGCTGGTTGCCGGAGTGAGCCGACCCTTCCTGCGCCGCTGCCGTATAAAATAATAAGCACAGGAAGACCATAATTTGAGCTGAAATGTTTTTCAAGTGTTAAATATATTTGAATTGCTGGGGGGCGCCATGCTAGAAAATGGGCTGTGTAGCGCGCTTTCTCCGGTTCGCTTGCAGGCTGTAAGTGGGCAGACGACCGGGGGATGGTAAATCAGGTGTGCAAAATAATGAACGGTTTTGCTGTGTAACATAGTGAACGCCAAGGGAAAGCTGGTCGGCTATTTTAACCAGCAGGGTAAATAGGCAGCGCCTGATCCGATGCGATCACGCGCAAGCAGGAGAGGCTGATGATGCAAGGATGCAGAGATAGCGCAGCAAGAGGAGGCTTGCGGTGAGCGGGCCACAGAGCCGGGAGAGCGTGGCTCGACCGTTGGGTGCGGCTGACGCCGGGGCGCGCACCATGGGGGAACGGTTGGCGGCGGTACGCCATCAGCTGGGGCTCTCCCAGCGGCGGGCGGCAGAGTTGAGCGGCCTGACTCATGGCGCCATCTGCATGATCGAGCAGGACAAGGTGAGCCCCTCGGTCGCCTCCCTGCAAAAGCTGCTCACCATCTACGGCCTGCCGCTGTCGCGGTTTTTCGCCGAGGAGGAGAGCCGCACTCCGGAGGTGGTGATCAAGGCGGATCAGCTGATCGAGCTAGGCAGTCAGGGGGTCTCCCTCAAGTTGGTGCACAACGGCAACAACCGCCGCCAGCTCGGCTTTATGCTGGAGACCTATCCCCCCGGCACCGACACCGGCGGTCAGGTGACCCATCAGGGGGAGGAGGTCGGCACTGTGCTGGAGGGGTCGGTGATCCTGACGGTGGCGGGCCAGAGTTATCCGCTGGAGGCGGGCGACAGCTATGTGATCGACACCGGCGAGCCCCACAGCTTCAGCAATCCGTCGGGGGAGACCTGTCGCATCGTCAGCGCCCACACCCCGGCGAGCTTTTAATCCTGACAGTAGTTTGGCAACCGAACCGGTAAGGAAACAGGGATCATGACCGAACATGTAAACAGTTACTACGCAGCCAGCGCCAATAAACACGCGCCATATCCGACATTGACCGAGCAGCTGGAGTGCGATGTCTGCGTCATCGGGGCGGGCTATACCGGCCTCTCCAGCGCGCTGCATCTGGTAGAGAAGGGCTACAAGGTGGTGGTGCTGGAAGCTGCCCGGGTCGGCTTTGGCGCCAGCGGCCGCAATGGCGGCCAGATCGTCAACTCCTACAGCCGCGACATCGACACCATAGAAGCGAACTGCCCGCCGGATCAGGCCAGGCTGCTCGGTTCCATGTTGTTTGAGGGGGGCCAGATCATCCGCGAGCGGATCAAGCGCTACAACATCCAGTGCGATCTGCAGGAGGGGGGGGTCTTTGCCGCCGAGACCGAGAAGCAGCTGCACGAGCTCAAGGCGCAGAAGGCGCGCTGGGAGAAGTGGGGCAACGACCAGCTGGAGCTGCTCGATGCCAAGGGGGTGCGCGAGGTGGTGGCGAGCGATCGCTACATCGGCGCTCTGCTCGACAAGAGCGGCGGCCATATTCACCCCCTTAATCTGGCGTTGGGGGAGGCAGAAGCGATCCGCATGCAGGGGGGGCAGATCTTCGAGCAATCCGCCGTCACCAGCATCACCCCGGGGCAGCCGGCACTGGTCAAGACCGCCAAGGGGGCGGTGAAGGCGCGCTTTGTGGTGGTGGCGGGCAACGCCTACCTCGGTAATCTGGTGCCGGAACTGGCCAGCAAGAGCATGCCCTGTGGCACCCAGGTGATCGCCACCGAAGTGCTGGGAGAGGAACGGGCCCGTTCACTGCTGCCGCAAAACTACTGTCTGGAGGATTGCAACTACCTGCTCGACTACTACCGCACCTCCGGCGATCACCGGCTGCTCTATGGCGGCGGTGTGGTCTATGGCGCGCGGGATCCTGCGGATATCGAGCGGCTGATCATCCCCAAGATGCTGAAAACCTTCCCGCAACTGGCTGACGTCAAGGTGGAGTACACCTGGACCGGCAACTTCCTGCTTACCCTGTCACGGCTGCCGCAGTTTGGTCGCATTGGCCCCAACATCTACTACATGCAGGGCTACAGCGGCCACGGCGTCACCTGCACCCATCTGGCGGGCAAGCTGCTCTCCGAGGTGCTGAGCGGTCAGGCGGAGCGCTTCGATGCCTTTGCCAAACTGCCGCACTACCCCTTCCCGGGTGGCCGCCTGTTCCGCATCCCCTTCACCGCTGCGGGGGCCGCATGGTACACCCTGCGCGACCGCTTGGGGGTATAAGAGCTGCCCAGCGAGAAATGTGGGCTGGTGGTTGCCGCTTAGATAACGCTGACGCCAGCACCTATATCGGAAACAACAAGGCCACCGCGAGGGTGGCCTTGTTTATGGCTCTGTCCCAATTACGTGTTGAAAGGCTAATCTTGAAGTAGGCCATCACCTTGAGGTCTACCATCATGGATACCCCAGCCTTTCAACA
>NZ_JBFODV010000113.1:0-1349 GCF_040908495.1 Aeromonas sp. R1-1
CCTGATAACCAGTCCCTGAAAACAAGAGAGCGCCACGGTGGCGCTCTCTTTTATGGTCAGTCACATCTTCGATATCAGAGATGGGCGAACGACCAGACGGCGGGGATCAGGCTCAGCAAGGTCACTCCGGCCAACAGCCGTTCGCGACCACTCAGGCAAAGATCTGCGCCCAGCTGACGGCGGCTGTAGAGAAACAGCAGCAGACCCGGCCCGTAGAGCAACAACGACAGCAGCAGATACTCCACCCCGGCAGCATAGAGCAGCCAGAAACCGTAACAACTCGATACCAGCGCTACCGCCCGCATCAGACCGCGGCCCTGCCCGCCCTCAACCTTCTTGCTGAACGAGAGCTTGAGCAAGAACAGGCCGATCAGCAGGTAGGGCACCAAAATCATCGAGGTAGAGATAAGCAGCAGGCTGGTGTAGCCCTTGCCGAGCAGCCACACCAGCAGCAGGCAAGTCTGCACCGTCAGGCTGGTGAGCCAGAGCGAGGCGATAGGCGTCCCATTGCGGTTCTGGCGCCGGAAGATGGCGGGAAACGCGCCGTGGCGGGCCGCGCTGAACGGCACCTCCGCCGAGAAGAGGGTCCAGCTCACGTAGGAGGCAAGCACCGAGACGATAAGGCCGACGCTGATGAGCAGCTTGCCCCAGGAGCCGGTCATCTGGGCCATCAGCCCTGCCATGGAGGGGTTGGGCAGCGCTGCGAGCTCGGGCCGACTCAATATTCCGAGCGCCAGCACCGAGATAAGCACATAGAGCAGCAGTGCCAATAGCACCCCAAGCACGGTGGCGGTACCCACATCCCGCCGGTTTCGGGCGCGGGCCGACAACACCGCTGCCCCCTCGATACCGGTGAAGACCCAGAGGGTGATAAGCATGGTGTTGCGCACCTGCTCGGAGACCGGTACCGCCAGGGTGCTGCCCTGCTGATCCGCCGCGAAGGTGACCGGATCGAACCAGTAGCAGGCGAACAGGATAAACAGCAGCAGCGGCAGGCTCTTGGCCAGGGTCGCCACCAGATTGAACAGCGCCGCCTGCTGCACGCCGCGGGCCACCAGCAGGTGCACCGCCCAGAGGATGCAGGACTCGCCGACAAACGCTGCCAGCGTGTTGCCCTCACCAAACCAGACCTGCTCCGGCGTATCGACAAAGCTGCCCAGCGCGGCAAAGGCGATCACCAGATAGCCCACCACGCCGATGGTGGAGCAGAGCCAATAACCCCAGGCGGAGAAAAAGCCCACCAGCTCGCCAAAACCGGCGCGGGCGTAGCTGTAGATACCGCTGTCGAGATCCGGCCTTAACCGCGACAGATAGAGAAAACTCATGGCGAGCGCCAAGATGCCCACCCC
>NZ_JBFODV010000114.1:0-25966 GCF_040908495.1 Aeromonas sp. R1-1
GGTGTTGAAAGGCTGGGGTATCCATGATGGTAGACCTCAAGGTGATGGCCTACTTCAAGATTAGCCTTTCAACACGTAATTGGGACAGAGCCAAAAAAAAGCCCCCGGCAAAACCGGGGGCTGCGTCATCCAAGCGGGGATCCCGTCAAATAAATTCGTAGGCATCACCAAAGATGCGCTCCGGCTCGGCGCCAAGGATCTTGAACTCCTCCCGCGCGGCACCCGCCATCTCGAAACGGCCGGCGACATAGATGTCGTAGTCGTGGAGACTGACGAAGTCATCCATGATCGCCTTGTGCACCAGCCCGCTCTTGCCAGTCCAGTCAGCGTCAGGCTCCTGCACCACCGGGATAAAGGTGAGCGGCGCATAGTCACGCTCCCACTGCTGCATCTGCTCCAGCTCATAGAGCCAGTGAGCCTGACGCACACCCCAGTAGAAGAACACCGGACGCTTGCTGCCCGTATCGATCAGGTACTCCAGAATGGAGCGGGCGTAAGAGAAGCCGGTGCCGCCCGCCATCAGGATCAGCGGACGGGGGGATTCATCGCGCAGGAACGCCTTGCCAGCCGGCAATTCGACCTCGATCTCCCCCTGCTCACGCATGCGGGCCAGCACCTGACCGGCGTAGGCGTTCTCGGGAGTGGCACCAATTTGCAGCTCCAGCACGCCCGGGCGGGTCGGCGAGTTGGCGATGGAGAAGGGGCGCTTGTCCGAATCGCTCATCACCACCAGCAGATACTGGCCCGGCTTGAAGCTGATCGCTTGCTGCGGCGTCAAGGCCACATGCCAGATGGTGTCGACATATTCGCGCAGTTCCTCTACGCGGCATTTGATACGTTGCATTCTTGTCCTTGTGGCGGGCTCGCTCGGCCCGCTTCGCTCATTGTTTCACTATGGAGTGACGACCAGCAGCCCTGGCCCCGTCAGTCGAGAATACTCAAATCAGTGCGGATCGCATCACTTTTTGCAGTAAAGCTGTCATGTTTGCCTCATCCGAGGATATTGAGCTCATCCCAGATGGCATCAACCTTCTGCTTCACCGCCTCATCCTGAACTATGGGCTGACCCCACTCCCGATTGGTCTCGCCCGGCCACTTGTTGGTGGCATCCAGCCCCATTTTGGAGCCGAGGCCGGAGACCGGCGAGGCGAAGTCCAGATAGTCGATCGGGGTGTGCTCGATCAAGGTGGTGTCCCGTGCCGGGTCCATCCGGGTGGTAATGGCCCAGATCACATCCTTCCAGTCGCGAGCGTTGACGTCATCGTCACACACCACCACGAACTTGGTGTACATGAACTGGCGCAGGAAGGACCAGACCCCCAGCATCACCCGCTTGGCATGGCCCGGGTAACGCTTCTTGATGGTCACCACCGCCATCCGGTAGGAGCACCCCTCCGGCGGCAGATAGAAGTCCACAATCTCGGGGAACTGCTTCTGCAGCAGCGGCACAAACACCTCGTTCAGCGCCAGACCCAGCACCGCCGGTTCATCGGGCGGACGGCCGGTGTAGGTGCTGTGATAGATAGCATCGCGCCGCTTGGTGATGTGGGTGATGGTGAAGACCGGGAACTCGTCCACCTCGTTGTAGTAGCCGGTGTGGTCGCCATAAGGGCCTTCAGGTGCCATCTCACCCGGCTCCAGATACCCTTCCAGCACGATCTCGGCGCTGGCGGGCACCTCCAGATCGCAGCTGATGGCCTTGATCACCTCGGTACGGCTGCCGCGCAGCAGACCAGCAAAGGCATATTCGGAGAGAGTATCCGGCACAGGCGTCACCGCGCCGAGAATGGTCGCGGGATCGGCACCGAGTGCCACCACCACCGGGAATCGCTCACCGGGATGGGCCTCCTGCCACTCGCGAAAATCGATGGCACCGCCACGATGATCCAGCCAGCGCATAATCAGCTTGTTTTTGGCGATCTTCTGCTGGCGATAGATGCCGAGGTTCTGGCGCTTCTTGTAGGGGCCACGGGTGATGGTGAGGCCCCAGGTGACCAGCGGCGCCACATCGCCGGGCCAGCAGTGCTGGATCGGGATCTGGTCGAGATCGACCGCATCGCCCTCCTGTACCACCTGCTGGCAGGGGGCAGAAGAGAGACGTTTGGTCGGCATGTTGAGCACCTGCTTGAAGATCGGCAGCTTCTCCATCAGCTCCTTGAATCCCTTGGGCGGCTCGGGCTCCTTGAGATAGGAGAGCCAGACCCCGACCTGACGCAGGGCGCCCACATCGGGCTGCCCCATGCCCATGGCGACCCGATCCGGGGTACCGAACAGGTTGGTCAGCACCGGCATGGTGTAGCCTTTGGGATTTTCGAACAGCAGAGCCGGGCCACCCGCACGCAGGGTGCGGTCGCTGATCTCGGTCATCTCCAGATAGGGATCTATCTCGCGGGTGATGCGCTTGAGTTGTCCGTTTTGTTCCAGCTGCGCGATGAAATCACGCAAATCCTTGTATTTCATGCAAGTTCCCAACCGGGTTCAGGAGGTCACGCATTATAACCCTGGCTGCCCATCGGGTGTACCCGAATCGGGTAGCAGACTCGGTGCAATGGGTGGCACGTCACGCTGGCCGAGGCGTCTGGCCAGCGCAGAGAGCAGCTGGGGCTCGTCCACCTCCATCAACAGACCGGCCACCAGCGCCCCGTATTGACGGTTGGAGAGCTCCGCCAGCAGGTATTTCTGGGCTTGCGGCGGCAAGGGCGAGAGCGCGCTCAGCTGCCGCAGGGCGGCCCCCTTCAACCCTTCGTTGCCACTGGCGGCAATCAGCAGATCGCTGGCAGCACTGCCGTGATGGAAGCGGTTGATGGTAAAGAGTGCACGCAGCGCATCCTGATCTGCCGGCCGACGCCACAGCATGCCATAGAGCGCCGGTTCCCCGGTGCGCTGCAACAGATGGAACAACAGGTGATTGTCGGGCAGATAGATATTCTGGCTGGCCAGCGCTTGCGCCTCCCGCATCCAGACCGGTTGCGGCAAGGTGTCGAGGGCCAGCAACAGGGCTTGCTGCTGCATGGCGAGATCGGGGTTACTGCTGTAGTAGATGGACTTTAGCTGGAAGCTGCCCTGGGCAAGCTGCTGCCGATAGAGCTGCATCAGTGATTGCAGCTGCCACTCCCCCAGCAACTGACGGGCCTGCGCGGCAAAATCATAGACAGGTTGCTGCACCAGAAAACCGTCGACCTGCTGCTCCATGAGCCACTCGGGGGCCTTGTCGGCCTGAGCCTCGACCCACTGTTGCAACGCAGGGGATGCAGGGGAGGTAGCGGGAATATCCCGCAGCAGCTGCAACAGCAGGAACTCCCGCAGCTCGCGACTCAGGGTCGCCAGCAAAGAGTCGATGGCTGCAAATTGCCCCTCCTTCAGACGGCCCGCCAGATAGCGTTGGTGAGTCTGCAACGTCTCGGCTGTCACCGCGACCGGAGCACTCTGCGCGCAGGCTGGCATTGCACTCAGCAACCCCAGCAATAACCAGAAAACAGGCTTCATGACGTCTCCATCCATGTGACATCGGGATCTCATACTACTAGGGCGACCGGAAAACAGATAAACAAAAACCGCGACCTTGGCCGCGGTTTCGTCATTTTCTGACCTGACTTATTTCTGCTGGCGCCGCATGGCGTCGAAGAACTCGTCGTTGGTCTTGGTCATCGCCAGTTTATCGATGAGGAATTCGATACCGTCGATCTCGCCCATCGGGTGGACAATCTTGCGCAGAATCCACATCTTCTGCAGCTCGTCACCTGAGGTGAGCAGCTCTTCTTTACGAGTACCTGAGCGGGTGATGTCGATGGCCGGATAGACGCGCTTCTCGGCAATCTTGCGCGAGAGGTGCAGTTCCATGTTGCCGGTACCCTTGAACTCTTCGTAGATAACCTCGTCCATTTTGGAACCGGTATCGATCAGTGCGGTGGCGATGATGGTCAGGCTGCCGCCCTCTTCAACATTACGCGCGGCGCCGAAGAAGCGCTTCGGACGGTGCAGGGCGTTGGCGTCCACACCACCGGTCAGTACCTTGCCGGATGACGGGATAACGGTGTTGTAGGCACGGGCCAGACGGGTGATGGAGTCCAGCAGGATCACCACATCTTTCTTGTGCTCGACCAGACGCTTGGCCTTCTCGATCACCATTTCGGCAACCTGAACGTGACGGGAAGCCGGCTCGTCAAAGGTGGAAGCGATCACTTCACCTTTCACCATCCGCTGCATCTCGGTCACTTCTTCCGGACGCTCGTCGATCAGCAGAACGATCAGTTCACAGTCCGGGTGGTTGTAGGCGATGCTCTGGGCGATGTTCTGCAGCAGCATGGTCTTACCGGCCTTGGGCGGCGCCACGATCAGGCCACGCTGGCCTTTACCGATGGGGGAAGCCAGGTCCAGTACACGGGCGGTGATATCTTCGGTAGAGCCATTACCCCGTTCCATACGCAGACGTTCGTTGGCATGCAGGGGGGTAAGGTTTTCAAACAGGATCTTGTTGCGGGAGTTTTCCGGGCGGTCGTAGTTGACCTCATTGACCTTGAGCAGTGCGAAGTAGCGTTCGCCCTCTTTCGGTGGCCGGATCTTGCCGGAGATGGTATCGCCGGTACGCAGGTTGAAGCGGCGGATCTGGCTCGGGGAGACGTAGATATCGTCAGGGCCTGCCAGATAGGAGCCGTCTGCACTGCGCAGGAAGCCGAAACCATCGGTCAGGATTTCCAGCACACCGTCGCCAAAGATATCTTCACCACCCTTGGCGTGCGCCTTTAGGATTGCAAAAATAATATCTTTCTTGTGCGCCCGAGCCAGATTTTCCAACCCCATGGATTCGCCAAGCTTGACCAGCTCGGACACAGGAGTGTTCTTTAATTCAGTCAGATTCATAGTGGTGAAAGTCTGTAAGCAAGGATTGAAATGAGGAGACAGTCTGCTGGATTGATGCTGATCGGATTTGATTGCCAGGCTGTGGTTAGCAAAGAGTCAGGCAAAAAGGTTAGCAAACGAGCGATAAACTAGCACCAATCGGGATGAGCGTCTAGGTGATAAAACACAAGGAGCGCATTATTGCAATGCGCTCCTCTTTAATTATTACAGGTTGCCGTCCAGGAACTCTTTCAGCTGAGTCTTGGACAGTGCACCGACCTTGGTCGCTGCCACTTCGCCATTCTTGAACAGCAAGAGGGTCGGGATACCACGAATGCCGTACTTGGGCGGAGTATCAGAGTTATGGTCGATGTTCAGTTTGGCTACGGTCACGCGACCTTCGTACTCTTGGGCAACTTCTTCCAGGATCGGGGCAATCATCTTGCACGGACCACACCACTCGGCCCAGAAGTCGACCAGAACGGCGCCATCGGCTTTGATTACATCTGCCTCGAAGCTGGCATCGCTCAGCTGAACAATCTTGTCACTCATCTCCAACTCCAGTCAGTAATTAAGGCTTTATTGACATATCAACAAAGGCAATAGTTGCCCTATTTGAAATGATCCTGTTTATTATTGCAAGCCTAACCTGATAACCTACCGCCATGAGCAAAACACACTTAACGACCGACAAATTCGCCCAAATGGGCCTCGAACCCGAAGTTCTGGCTGGTCTGGAATCAAAGGGATTTCACTATTGCACGCCCATCCAGGCACTGTCTCTGCCACTGCTGGTAGAAGGTCATGACCTCGCCGGTCAGGCCCAGACAGGAACCGGCAAGACCATTGCCTTCCTGGCCGCGACATTCAACTATTTGCTGACTCACCCGCTGACCAAGCCCCGTCTGGTTAACCAACCCAGAGCCATCATCATGGCACCCACCCGGGAGCTGGCAGTACAGATCTATAACGATGCCGACAGCATCGCCGCCTCTACCGGCCTGAAACTCGGCCTCGCCTACGGCGGCGAAGGTTACGACAAGCAGCTGGCCGTGCTGGAGCAGGGTGTCGACATCCTGATCGGCACCACTGGCCGCATCATCGACTACTTCAAGTCCAAGGTGATCGATCTGAGCAACATTCAGGTCGTGGTACTGGACGAAGCGGATCGCATGTTCGATCTGGGCTTCATCAAGGACATCCGCTTCCTGTTCCGCCGCATGCCGCCCGCGACCGAGCGTCTGAGCATGCTGTTTTCCGCAACCCTCTCCCTGCGCGTGCAGGAGCTGGCCTACGAACATATGAACCACCCGGAACATGTGCAGGTAGAGCCGGAGCAGATGACCGGCGTGCGGATCAAGGAGGAGCTGTTCTACCCCTCCAATGAAGACAAGATGTTGCTGCTGCTCTCCCTGATGGAAGAGGAGTGGCCGGAAAAAGCGATCGTCTTCGCCAACACCAAGCATGTCTGTGAAGACGTTCACGCCTGGCTGGAAAACGACGGCCACCGCGTCGGTCTGCTGACCGGTGACGTGCCGCAGAAGAAGCGGATGAAGATCCTCGAGGATTTCACCAAGGGTGCGCTCGATATTCTGGTCGCCACCGACGTGGCCGCCCGTGGTCTGCACATCCCTGACGTGACCCACGTCTTCAACTATGACCTGCCCGACGACGCCGAAGACTATGTACACCGCATCGGTCGTACCGGTCGTGCCGGCAAGAGCGGTCACTCCATTAGCCTGGCCTGTGAAGACTATGCCTTCAACCTGCCGGCCATCGAGGAGTACATCCACCACGCCATTCCGGTCAGCAAATATGATCGCGAAGCACTGCTGGATGACGTGACCCCGCCGAAACGGGTGTTCCGCAACCGTCAGCCGGTGAACCGCAACATGCGGGATCGTCAGGGCGGTGGCAACAGCAACAACCGTCGTCGTCCGCCGCGCAAGAGCTAAGGACAGGCCCGTTGCACAACTCGCCTCTCTATGCCGCTATCGACCTCGGCTCCAACAGCTTTCATATGCTGGTGGTGCGCGAGGTCGCCGGTGCCCTGCGCACCGTCGCCAAGGTCAAGCGCAAGGTTCGCCTCGCAGCAGGGCTTGATCCGGAATTTCGTCTCAGCCGTGCCGCCATGGAGCGGGGCTGGGACTGTTTGCGCCTCTTCTCCGAACAATTGCAGGACATTCCGGCCGACAATATCCGGGTGGTGGGCACCGCAACCTTACGACTTGCCACCAACGTCGACGAGTTCCTCAGCGAAGCGGAACGGGTACTCAACCACAGCATCGAGATCATCTCGGGCGAGGAAGAGGCCAAGACCATCTATGAAGGGGTCTCCTGGACCTCTGCCGGGGAAGGCAACCGGCTGGTGATCGACATCGGCGGTGCCAGTACCGAACTGGTGATCGGCGAACATAGCGAAGCAAAACTGCTCAACAGCCTGCACATGGGCTGCGTCACCTGGCTCAACAATCACTTTGGTGATGGCGAGCTCTCCGAAGCCCGTTTCGAGCAGGCGATTGCTGCCGCCAAGGCGGTGCTGGAGAAGGTGGCGGAAGATTACCGCGCCCTCGGCTGGCGCACCTGTGTCGGCGCCTCCGGCACGGTGCAGGCGCTGCAAGAGATCATGCTGGCGCAAGGGAAGAGCGAACGGGTCACCCTGCCGAAACTGCAGGAGCTGATGGGTCAGGCCATCGCCTGCGGCAAGCTCGACCGGCTGCAACTGGAAGGGCTGGCGGCCGAACGGCTGACCGTGTTCCCCTCCGGCCTCGCCATCCTGATCGCCATCTTCGAAACCCTCGATATCGAGAGCATGACCCTCGCGGGTGGCGCCCTGCGTGAAGGACTGATCTACGGTCTGCTTGGCAACAATCACGACTGTGATGCCCGGGATCGCACCGCCGACAGCCTGATCAGCCGCTATCAGCTGGATAAAGAGCACGCCGAACGGGTGCGCGATACCGCCGTCGAGGCGTTCAACCAGCTGCAACCGGCCTGGCGACTCTCCAAACGCTACGGTCGCCCGATCTTGCGTTATGCCGCCCTGCTGCACGAGATCGGCCTCTGTATCGAGTACAAGAAGGCGCCGCAACACGCCGCCTACATCATCGACAACATCGACATGCCGGGCTTTACCCCTGCGCAAAAGAAGCTGTTGTCGGCCCTGCTGTTCAACCAGCGGGACGAATTCAAGCTGGAACCGCTGGAAAAGCAGGGTGCTGTCACCGGTCGTCAGGCGATCCGGCTGGCCCGTATCCTGCGCATCGCCCTGATCCTCTGCATGCGCCGCACCCAGGGCACTGTGCCCAGCTTCATCCTGCAGGCAGAAGAGGAGTCACTGACACTGACACTGCCCAAGGGCTGGATGGATGAACACTACCTGCGCGCCAGCGAGCTGCGGCTCGAGGTGGAACGCCAGCAGAAGATGGGCTGGCCGACCCGCGTACAGGAAGCCTGACTCAGCAACCTGCCTGTTTTGGAGCCGATCATGCCGGATTATCAACCCATCAGCTGCGATCTCTACGACTGGCTCGAAATTGCTGCCAGCTGGCAACTGCCGGTAACCCTCACCAGCCACGATGGTCGCCAGCGGGATGACAAGATCCGCACTATCGAAGCCAGCGAAGGGGTCGAGTATCTGCTGCTGCACAGTGGCGAGCGGCTCAGTCTGGCGGAACTGGCGACCCTGCGCCTGAACTGGCAAGGGGAAGAGAAGCTGATCAACTTCGCGCCAACCAACTGAATCCAGTATGAAAAAGGAGGGCCAACATGACGTTGGCCCTCCTTTTTTGCATCCGCAACTCGCACCGACCGTTAACTCGCCGCCAGCGCCGCCATCACATAGACATCGAAGCGGTTGCTCTTGGTTTCGATGGCCATGCTGGGTTTATGCTCGTTGAGCCAGCCGGCGTAATCCGGCCGCTTCACCACCACCCGCTTATCAGCCATCTTGAGCGCGGCAGGCAACAAGGCATCCGCATCGAGATCCGGCCCCACCAGCGACTGGAACACCCGCATCTCCTTTTTCACCAACGCTGACTTCTGCTTGTGGGGGAACATGGGGTCGAGGTAGATCACCTCGGGCCGCTCCGGCAGCGCCAGCAGATTGTCCACCGCCGGGCCTGGCAGCAGGTGCATCCGCTCACTGACCCAGGGGCCAATCTCGGGATCCTGTGCCGCCCGCGCCAGCCCGTCCTGCAACAGAGCAGCCACCACGGGGCTGCGTTCGATCAGGGTCACCTTGCAACCGAGGGAGGCGAGCACGAAGGCGTCGCGCCCCAGCCCGGCGGTGGCATCCACCACGGTCGGAGTGGCTCCGGCCTTGAGCCCCACCGCCTTGGCGATGGACTGACCGCGACCACCACCAAACTTGCGACGATGTGCCACCGCCCCTTCCACGAAGTCCACATAGACGGCACCCAGCTTGGGCTCATCCAGCTTGCGCAGCTCCAGTCTCTCTTCAGTCAGTACCAGCGCAAACGGAGCCGGAAACTCCACGTCGGCAAGGCGTAAACGCAGGGTGTCGAGCTCGCCATCACGGGCGGGGACTTCACTGAAAACCTGAATATGGGGCATAGGAGACAGACTCATGGCACGTACAGAAGCGGCCATGATAACAGAAGCGGTGGATCAGCTCACGACGGTGAGGTTCATCCCCTGACGGTTAAGGGCGAGGTAATCGATGAGATCGTCATAGGCCAGCGGGCGGCTGAGCAGATAACCCTGGGTGAAGGCGCACCCTTTCTGGCAGAGGAAGTTGAGCTGCTCGCGGGTCTCTACCCCCTCGATCACCACCTGCATGCCGAGGTTGTGCACTATGTTGATGATGCCATCGAGCAGCATCCTATCCTGCTCGTTGAAGGGGATATGGCGCACGAAGGAGCGGTCGATCTTGACCAGATCTACCGGGAAGGTGCGCAGATAGTTGAGGGCCGAGTAGCCGGTACCAAAATCGTCGATGGCCAGCTTGCAGCCCGCCTCGCGCAGGGCATCGATCCGCACCCTGTGCTGATCGCTGCTCTCCATCAGCAGAGATTCGGTGATTTCGATGACGATGTCGGCAGGATCGAGTCCGAAGTGCTGGATCACCTTGAGCCACTCGCTCGCCTCGGGGTCAATGGTCTGGAACTCCATGGTGGAGCGGTTGATCGACATCTGCAGATCCGGAAAACCGGACTGCTGCAACCGCGCCAGATCCCGGCACGACTGCCACAATACCAGCGTCCCCAGCCCCTGAATCAGACCTGCCTCTTCCGCCAGCGGAATAAACTCGGCAGGGGATACCTGCCCCCAGTGGGGGTGATACCAGCGCACCAGCGCCTCCAGCTTGGCGACCCGTCCGCTGCGGTTGTCCCAGATGGGCTGGTAGGCCATGGTCAGCTGCTCCAGCTTGATCGCTTCGGCCAAATCCTGCTGCATCTGGTGGCGCTGGCGCACCTCTTCCCGCATGGATGAGCAGTAGGCACCGAGCAACCTTCCCTGCCGCTTGGCCGCAAACAGCGCCTGTTCGGCGTTGCGCAGCAGCTCGTCGCTCTCGCTGCCATCGACCGGGCAGAGGGTCATGCCGATGGTCGCGGTCACATAGAGATGCTGGTTGGCCAGCATAAAGGGACGGGCAAAGCTGCCGATCACCTGCTTGGCAAACACCTCGGCCTGACGGCGGGTGACGATGCCGGGCACCAGAAACGCGAACTCGTCGCCACCGATACGGGCCACCAAATCTTCGGTGCGCACCCGGCTCACCAGTCGATCCGACACCTCCCGCAACAGGGCATCGCCAGCATGGTGATCCATGCTGTTATTTACCGCCTTGAAGTTGTTGAGGTCGAGCACCATGAGCGCGAAGCGCTCGCCCCGCTCGCAGAAGCGGGTGAGGCAGCGGCCAAACAACCAACGGTTGGGCAGGCTGGTGAGGTTGTCGTAGTTGGCCTGGGTCGCGATCTTCTGCTCGGCCACCTTGGTCTGGGAAAGATCGCTGAAAATGGCGATATATTGCTGGATTTTGCCAGCTTCGCGCAGGGTGCTGATCATCAGCTGCTGCGGATAGAGTTTGCCGTTCTTGCGCTTGTTCCACACCTCGCCACGCCACACCCCCACCCGCTCCAGCGCGTGGTACATGTCGGCATAGAAGGTCTGATCGTGCAGCCCGGACTTGAGCATGCTGGGACGCTGGCCCCGCACCTCGTCGCTGCTGTAGCCGGTGATCTGCTCGAAGGCCGGGTTGACCGAGATGATGCGGCTGTCGGCATCGCACACCAGAATCGCCTCGGAGAGGTTGTCGTAGACCCGGTGAGAGAGCTTGAGCTGCTCCGCATGGCGCTTGAGGGGATCGATATTCTCCAGCAGCACCATCAGGTAGTCCGGCTGCTGCTGCTCGTCGCGGATCAGGGTGACAGTCACCCGCCCCCACAGGATCTCGCCCCCCTTGCAGAAGTAGCGCTTCTCCTGGGTGAAACTGCTGCGCTCGCCGCGCCGGATCTCTTCGTAGCACTCAAGGCTGCGCTGCCAATCCTCCGGGTGATTGATGTCGGAGATAGAGCGATGAAGCAGCTCATCGAGGGGATAACCCAGCATCTTCTCGATAGCCGGATTGGCCCAGAGAATGCGGCCGGTGAGATCGAGCTTGCCGATCCCCACCGGGGCCTGAAACAGCATGCTCTGCAGCACATGAGGGGTATCAGGCAAGAGTTGCGGCAGCTGGCGTTGCAGCATCAGCGCCAGTTCGCGACCGGCCAGCGGCCCCAGCAACCGGAGCAGCCCCATCACCTTGGTCATATTGGCCTGCGGCTGACGATAGAGCAGGCAGCAGATGCCTATGGTCTCGCCATCCGCATCCTTGAGGGCGATCCCGGCGTAGGCCTGGGCTTGCCACGCATCGGCAAGCGGCATCGCGGGGAACAGCTGCAACAGACGATCGCTGAACCAGGCTTCCCCCTCCTGCCAGGTAATGGCATCGGGAGAATCAGTGATTGGCAGCGTCAGGGTATCGGGGTCAAGAGAGGAGGGATGGGCAGCCTGAACCGTAAGATGGGAAGCATTTGATTCCCTGCTGGCGATCAGGACGACATCAGCCATCACAGCAGCGGCGATTTCACTCACAAAGGTATCGAAATATCCCTGGCCGCTCGAATGAGCCAGACTTGAGATGATTTGATAGACGGAATCGAGTGCTCGCCTCATGGCAAGTGGCTTTCTCTCCTTGAAGGTTAGAACACGACTCTACTGAAGAGCCGTGGGCAGTGCAAATATGCAATCAGCAAGATATTAAAAAGCCTTGAAAAAAGGGACCAAAAGGTCCCTTTTTGTCGCAGAAATCACGACTCGATCCCACTATGCCGCAAAACAGTGTACCTGCTTGAAGCTCACACAGGCGGCGGGTCAGGAATCTCAGGCAGCGATCCCGCTGTGTCGCAGCAGTGCATCCACCTTGGGCTCACGGCCACGGAAGGCTCGGAACAGCTCCATCGGCTCCTTCGAGCCACCCTTCTCCAGAATATTCTTCAGGAAAGATTGGCCGGTGGCCGGGTTGAAGATCCCCTCCTCCTCGAAGCGGGAGAAGGCATCGGCAGAGAGCACCTCGGCCCACTTGTAGCTGTAGTAGCCCGCCGCATAGCCGCCCGCGAAGATGTGGGAGAAGCTGTGCTGGAAGCGGTTGAACGCCGGTGGCGTCATCACGGCTACCTGACTGCGCACCTCATCCAGCAGCGCCGGAAGCTGCGCCGGATTGGCCGGATCAAACTCCTGATGGAGACGGAAGTCGAACAGGGCGAACTCCAGCTGACGCAGCATCTGCATCGCCGCCTGGAAGTTGCGGGCGGTCAGCATCTTCTCCAGCAGATCGGCAGGCAGCGGCTCGCCAGTCTCGTAATGGCCGGAGATAAAGGCCAGCGCCTCGGACTCCCAGCACCAGTTTTCGAGGAACTGGCTCGGCAGCTCCACCGCATCCCAGGCCACGCCGTTGATACCGGCGACACCGGCAACGTCGATGCGGGTCAGCATGTGGTGGATGCCGTGGCCAAACTCATGGAACAGGGTGACCACTTCGTTGTGGGTGAACAGCGCTGGCTTGCCATCCACCGGGCCGTTGAAGTTGCAAGTCAGGTAGGCCACCGGCTTTTGCAGCGAGCCATCCTGACGGTAGCGACGACCCAGACAGACATCCATCCAGGCCCCGCCTTGCTTGTGCTCGCGGGCGTAGAGGTCGAGGTAGAAGCTGCCGCGCAGCTCATCGTCGGCATCGAAGATGTCGTAGAAACGCACATCAGGGTGCCAGGTGTCGATGCCGAGGCGCTCGCGCACCTTCATGCCGAACACCCGCTTCACCACTTCGAACAACCCCTTCACCACCTTGCTGGCGGGGAAGTAGGGGCGCAGCTGCTCATCGGAGATGGAGAACTTGTGCTGCTTGAGCTTCTCGGCGTAGTAGGCGAGATCCCAGGCTGCCAGCTCGCTCTGACCATGCTGCTCGGCGGCGAAGGCTCGGATCTCCTCCAGCTCGGCCTTGCCTTGTGGCAGGGATTTGGCCGCCAGATCGGTGAGGAAGCTCACCACCTGTTCGGTCTTGTCCGCCATCTTGGTGGCCAGGGAGAGCTCAGCATAGTTGGCAAAGCCAAGCAGCTGGGCCAGTTCGCGGCGCAGGGTGAGCAGCTCGCTCATGATGGCGGAGTTGTCCCACTTGCCCGCATTGGGGCCCTGATCGGAGGCGCGGGTGGTGAAGGCCTCATACATCTCGGCGCGCAGCTCGCGGTTGTCGGCATACATCATCACCGGCAGATAAGAAGGGATATCCAGAGTGAACAACCACCCCTCTTTGCCTTTAAGTTCAGCCATCTGGCGGGCCGCAGCACGCACGCTGTCGGGCAGACCGGCCAGCTCGGCTTCATCGGCCACCAGCTTGTGCCAGCCCTGGGTCGCATCCAGCACGTTGTTGCTGAAACGGGATGCCAGCTCGGAGAGGCGGGCCTGAATTTCGCCGTAGCGCTGCTGCGCCTCGGCAGGCAGACCGATACCGGAGAGGCGGAAGTCACGCAGGGTATTCTGGATCTCCTTACGCTGTGCACCACTCAGCAGCGGGAAATCATCGCTCTGGGAGAGGGCCAGATAGGCCTGATAGAGCCCTTCATGCTGACCAACATAGGTCTGGAATTCGGAGAGCAGCGGCAGGCAGGCGTCATGGGCCTCGCGCAGCGCTTCGCTATTGAGTACGGAGTTGAGGTGGCTGACCGGTGACCAGATCCGTGACAGGCGGTCATTTACCTCTTCCAGCGGGGCAATCAGGCTATCCCAGGTATGGGGATCACGCTGGGCCAGCACATCGCTGATCTTCTGCTTGCAGTCAGCAATCGCCTGAATCACGGCAGGCTGAACCTGCTCCGGCTTGATCTGGCTGAAAGGGGGCAGCGAATCCATTGTCAGCAAAGGGTTATTCATCCCGGTTACCTCTTGTTTGGTCTTGAACAGACCGCTTTAGCAGCTCTGTATGGCTTTCTAACATGTGGCCAAGCCACGCAATAATCAAGCGGGAATCCGCCGCAACCCTGTACTTTTCCAGCCATTGCGACCCGGATCTCTGCCGTTGCTGCAGTTTTGCTATCAACAGCCAGTAACAGAATGAATCTGTGGGCCTTTTTTGGCTCTTACCGCTACTTTCAAGGGGCAAAAAGTCGCCATTTACCGGCGCCACAGCTGCCAGCCAAGTACCGTCATGCTCAATCATGGAAACTGACAAAATGTGGTAGCTGTAACAAATTATCAATATTTTTCAGTCAATTAGAATCAAAACCAGCTATTGATTAATTTATTTTCAAGCATCTATCATAGGCCACCTGCCATGCAGGTCACTTGATTCTCTGTGCTGCACAGAAATCGGGTGAAAAAGGCAAAGTGACCCGAAAGGGCGCGACGCAAAGCCACCGGTCTAAGGGAAAACACCTATGACAGCGGGGCTGCCCCCGGGGACGTCCGGTCACAACCGACGCCCCATTTGCACCATACGGAGAGACGATGAACAAACTCAAATTATCCCTGCTTGGCTGCCTGCTCGGCATGGGCGCCCCCATGGCATATGCCGCCAGTGCCGGTCAGGCGATGGTCAACCCCCAGTCCGGCGTAGTGGTCGGCTACTGGCACAACTGGTGTGACGGCTCGGGCTACAAGGGCGGTATCGCCCCCTGCGTCAAGCTCGATCAGGTCAACCCGCAATACAACGTGGTCGATGTCTCCTTCATGAAGGTCTATGGCAGCGATCCCATCCCCACTTTCAAACTCGACCCGGCCATCGGCATGAGCGAAAGCCAGTTTATCGAGCAGATCGCCGAGCTGAACCGTCAGGGCCGTGCCGTGCTGCTGGCGCTGGGCGGAGCCGATGCACACATCGAGCTGCGCAAGGGTCAGGAGCAGGCCTTTGCCGACGAGATCATCCGTCTGGTGGAGACCTATGGCTTCGACGGGCTGGATATCGATCTGGAACAGGCCGCCATCACCGCCGCTGACAACCAGACCGTGATCCCGGCGGCTCTGCGTCTGGTCAAGGATCACTACCGCGCCCAGGGGAAAAACTTCCTCATCACCATGGCGCCAGAGTTCCCCTATCTGACCCAGACTGGCGCCTACATCCCCTATATCCGCAATCTGGAAGGGTACTACGACTGGATCAACCCCCAGTTCTACAACCAGGGTGGCGACGGTATCTACATCGATGGCATCGGCTGGATTGCCCAGAACAACGATGCCCTGAAAGAAGAGTTCATCTACTACATGGCGGATTCGCTGAGCAACGGTACCCGCGGCTTCTACAAGATCCCCCATGACAAGCTGGTGTTCGGCATTCCGACCAACATCGACGCCGCCGCCACCGGCTATGTGCAGGATCCGCAGAAGCTCTACAACGCCTTCAACCGCCTGAAGAGCGAGGGACAACCGCTGCGTGGCGTGATGACCTGGTCCATCAACTGGGACATGGGCCGCAACGCCGCCGGTCAGTCCTACAACGAATCCTTCATCAAAAACTACGGCCCCTTCATACACGATCAGGAGATCACGCCCCCGGTCGACAACGGCAAGCCGGTGTTTAGCGGCCTGAGCGATACCCGCATCAAGCAGGGTACCGCCTTTGATCCGCTGGCAGGTGTCAGCGCCAACGACAAGGAAGATGGCGACCTGACTGGCCAGATCCAGGTGGAAGGCTCGGTAGACAGCCAGCGCATCGGCCTCTACCCCCTCACCTACAAGGTGAGCGATCGCGACAACAACGTCACCGAGCAGGTACGTACCATCGAGGTCTACAGCATGAAGCCGGTGTTCAGCGGTGTCACCGACACCACGCTGGAACTGGGTACCGCTTTCGATCCGATGACAGGCGTCAGCGCCCATGATGAAGAAGATGGCGACCTGACCGCCCAAATCAAGGTCAGCGGCAACGTCGACAGCAGCAAGGTCGGCCGCTACACCCTCACCTATCAGGTGAGCGACAGCGCCGGTCAGCAGGTAACCCAGCAGCGCAACGTGACCGTCAGGGAGCAGGGCGCCGTCTGTGAAAACAGCTGGGATGCCAAGAAGGTCTACGTGGGCGGCGACATCGTCAGCCACAACGGCAAGAGCTGGCTGGCAGGCTGGTGGACCCAGAACGAAGAGCCGGGCACCACGGGTGACTGGGGCGTCTGGCGCGTACAGGGCGACAGCGACTGCGGCGGCACAACGCCACCCGCCGAAGGCAGCAGCGACTTCACCGTCAGCGCCATGGGCTCCGACTACACCATAGTCAACGGTCAGGTCAGCATCCGTTTCAACGTGACCACCGCCAACCCGGTGCAGATCACCGCAACTCTTGAGCAGAGCGGCCGCAGCCACGGCACCACCAGCAGCCAGGTGAACGGCACCAGCACCCTGGTGCTGCAGGGCAGCAATGTCGCCGATGGCAGCTACGACGTGGTCATCACCGGTCTGGCAGATGGCCAGCAGCCGGTGGTACAGCGCTTCCCGGTTGCGCTGACCGAAGAGAGCAACGGCGGTAGCGAAGGTGACTACCCGGCCTACGCCCCCAACACCGGCTATCAGGCCGGTGATCGGGTCAGCAATGCCGGTGGCAACTACGAGTGCAAACCCTGGCCCTACAGCGGCTGGTGTGGCGGCTCGACCAGCCACTATGCACCGGGTACCGGCTCTGCCTGGAGCGATGCCTGGATCAAACTCTGACCTTGCCCCAACCACTAACGGAGGCCGACAGGCCCCCGCCCATATCCTGCCCGTCGGCCACGCTGCCGATGGGCAGGATGCACTGACCCGGACGGGTTAGCCCCTCTCTTTTACATGCTTGCCAAGCACCCAAAAACGTCCAACAACAACCAAGATAAGGAAATCACCATGCCAAGAACCACCAAGCTTGCCACCCTGCTCGGACTGCTGCTGTCGGCCCATGTCGTGGCCGATGAGCGCGAACAAGCCTATTTCAAACAAACCTATCAGGAGCACTACGAGCAGATGACGGCGCGTCTCGCCGCGCTGCATCAGAGTGCGGCTGACGAGCAGAACGTGATCATCAAGGATGGCAAGCGCCACCTTGCCATCAACGGCCTGCTCTACCCGCTGACAGCGGATAACCACATCCTGTTCGATCTGCCCAAACCCCACTTTTTCGACGAAACAGCCATTCGTAACGTCTTTGATTTCTTCGATGAGGAGTGGGAGCTGACCTGGTACGACGGTGGGGTCGTAGCGGTCAACAAGCGCTTTGGCAACTATGACTACGGCAACGGCTGTCTGCTGGAGTACTTCCCCCACGGCCAGATCCAGAATGGCGAACGCACCCGGGTGGTGATGGAGACCAGCTCCTGCAGCGTCAACTCGTTTGCCACCTCGCTGCAATATCTGGACAAAGGCGAGGAGCTGACGGCCGACCAGCTGGGGCTGGACGCCAGCCTGATCACGGCGGTCGAGCGCTATCAGGATCGGCTCTATGTCAGCCAGAACGGCAATCCGGGCCATGTGGCCATTATCGATATCCCGAGCCGCCAGCAGATTGGCGAGATCCACGGCACCGCAACCGGCAGTGCCACGGCCTACAACCAGGTCAGCGAACTGTTTGTCCGCAACAACCTGCTCTACGTGGTCTCGCGCTACTCGCACCGGGTCGATATCTTCGATCTGGCCGACGAGCATCGCTATGTCACTACCCTGGGAACCGGTCGGGATTCCGGCAGCAACAGCCTGCACCGCGCCCAGGCCATCTTTGCCAATCAGGATTACGTGCTGGTGGCCGATGCGCTGAGCGAGATCAAGGTCTACCGCCAGCAGGATGTGACGCCGGAGAACAGCCTCAAGACCCCCATCGCCGGTCGGCTCGCCTTTGAAGGAAAATACAGCCACCGTCTGGTGCAACTCCATCAGGTGGGTGACTATCTCCTGGCCCACACCGCAGGCAAAAACTACTACATCTATGACCTGCGCAAACTGGCTGATGCCATCGCCAGCAACACCCCGCTGGCGCCTGAGCAGGTGATCGCAGACAGCAATCTGCAAAAAATCGACATGAATGGCGATCGACTGGTGGTGAACTTCAAGGACCGCATCGAATGGCATGATGCCGATACCCTGATCGCCAACGACTTTCAGTTCAAGAACCCGACCTTTACTGTCCGGGAGATCAACCAGCAGCCCGTGGCGGCGCTGAAAGATCTCCAGCTGGCGGGCTCGGCGCTTGTCACCGCCAACGAACGCGGCCTGGGTTTCAACCAGCTGCTGAGCAAGGAGATCAGCTTCACGGCCGACGAGCAGTTGCCGGCTCGCCCGCTGACCTTCGATCAGCTGATGCCGGCCGCAATCAGCTACATACTGCGCAATGACGAACCCTACGAGGTGCTGATCGATCGCGCCCAGCGTTCGGTCAACATCAATTCTCTGGTCAAGACCGAGCTGCTTGATAACGACACGGTGCGCATCACTAACTATGCCGCCAGAGAGCTGCATGACATCAATATCGAGTCACGCCTGAACGGTATCAACAAGTGGCTGATCCTGGGCCAGCTCGATCGCCTGCCCGCCTATGCCCAAATCACCCTGCCATTGAGCGCCTTTGGCGAGCAGGGACGCTTCAACAGCGCCAGCCGCGATGGCGTGTTTGATCTCAACAACCTGCTCGACAACAGCATCAATCTGCCTGCCCAGTTCGAGCAAAGGTTCAGCTCCAACTCGGATCAGTTTGCCCAGAAGCTGGCACGCCTCAAGCCAAGCTGGAACGTGCGCTTCGCCACCAACACCAGCGGCTCCTGGCGCCCCATCAATGCCCTCTACGCCCGCGAATGGCTGATCATCGCCACCAACCTGGCCTACATGGTCTCGACCGAGGAGTTCAAACACGTCTGGTACAACTTCAAGGCGGTGAACGGCTACGAGATGTTCGGCAATGGCGGCAACAGCTATGTGCCGAACGGGATCTTTACGGCAGCCGATTATGACTACTACTACCACAGCCTGATGAAGCGCCCCTACCTCAACCTGGGGATCACCGCCATGGGGGGCGGGCTGGGGAGTGGTGGCATCACCGGGGTCGATACCTTTAACTTTGTCAGCCACTACTACGGCAGCTGGGGCATCATTGCCCACGAATTTGGCCACGGCTTCGATGGGAAGTCCTACAGCCATGAGAGCGCGTTTGCCCGTGGCAGCCACGGCTGGCATCCCCTGATGACGGGCATAGCCAACTACCATATCCGCAAGGGCGACCTGCCCTATCTGGACGATGATCTCAACGGCTTCCACAAGCCGGAAAACGACATCTATCGCTACAACTCGGTCAGCCAGGGGGCTCGCAAGCACCGCGCTGACAGCCACATGTACTATACCGACCACTACTTCATGCAATTCTCCACCATGCCGCAAGGCTGGGTAGCCAACGGCAGCGACTTCAGTGTTGGGCAGCTGGCGGCCCTGAACAATCAGGAGCGACTGCTGATGGGCTGGATCCCCAAGGAGTCGGAGAAAGGCAATCTCTGCCGGTTCACCTTCCAGGATGGCGAGCAGTACTACGGCTACGTCGAACAGCGGGCTGATGGTCTGCTCTGTGATGCCGGATCCCTGATCCGTTATCGTCAGCCCGATGGCCAGTTTGTGCCGCTGGTCTCGGCCATCAACCAGTTTGACTGGCTGTCACTCCACCACAAGGGCAAGCTGGATCAGCCAGTGCTGCATCAGAATGGTCGCCAGCTCTGCTACAAGAATGTGGCGGGCTTTTACGGTATCGGCTTCGTCAATGACAACAACCAGTGCACCCAGTTGCCCAACGTCTATCAGACCAATGGCAAGCACTGGCTGACCAGCTCCGGCTGGACCGGTCTGACCTACCTGAGCGGAGACTTCATTCTGCCCACTACCGGCAGCAGCAGTGACTTCACCGTCACCGATCTGGCGGCCGAATATCTCATCGTCAACGGCACGCTCGACTTCAGCCTGACGCTGACCACCGCCAACCCGGTGACCGTCACCGCGACCCTGTTGCAGGATGGCAATCCGGTCGCCACCGGCAGCGCCCTGATCGATGGTCAGGGTTCCCTGCAGCTGACGCAGTCTGGCCTTGCGGCCGGCAGTTACGAGCTGTTGCTGGCGGGCATGGCTGAGGGGAGCAAGCAGGGCTTCGAGCGCCGCTTCACCCTGGCATTGGTGGAACAGACTCCGGGTGGTGACAGTGACGGTGGTAACGGCAGCTACCCGGCCTATGTTGCGGGCACCGCTTATCAAAGTGGCGAACGGGTCAGCAATAACGGTGGCAACTACGAGTGCAAACCCTGGCCCTACAGCGGCTGGTGCGGTGGTGTGGCCAGCCACTATGCGCCGGGTACCGGCAGCCACTGGAGTGATGCCTGGATCAAGCTGTAATCAGCCGCTCGTGACCAAAAGAGAGCCATAACGACAGAGGGGGAGCCATCGGCTCCCCCTCTCGTTTATCTCTTCAACCCGGCTTAGCGGGCATCTTCCTTCAGCCACTGCGCTACGCGCTTGGCGAAGTAGGTGAGGATGCCATCGGCCCCGGCCCGCTTGAAGCAAAGCAGAGACTCCATGATGGTCTCCTTCTCTTTCAGCCAGCCGTTCTGGATCGCCGCCATGTGCATGGCGTACTCGCCGCTCACCTGATAGGCAAAGGTCGGCACGCCGAACTGATCCTTCACCTGACGAACCACGTCCAGATAGGGCATGCCCGGCTTGACCATCACGCTGTCGGCCCCTTCCTGAATATCCAGCGCCACTTCGTGCAGGGCTTCGTTGCTGTTGGCCGGGTCCATCTGATAGGTAGCCTTGTTGCTCTTGCCAAGGTTGCCGGCAGAGCCGACCGCATCGCGGAACGGGCCGTAGTAGCAGGAGGCGTACTTGGCGGAGTAGGCCATGATCTGGGTGTTGATGAAGCCGTTCTCTTCCAGCGCGGCGCGGATGGCACCGATGCGGCCATCCATCATGTCGGACGGCGCGACGATATCGACCCCGGCTTCGGCGTGGGAGAGTGCCTGCTTGATCAGGATCTCGGTGGTGATGTCGTTCAGCACATAGCCTTCGTCATCGATGATGCCATCCTGACCGTGGGTGGTGAACGGATCGAGCGCCACGTCGGTGATGACCCCGAGCTCCGGGAAGCGGGCCTTGAGGGCACGCACGGTGCGCTGAGCCAGCCCGTTCGGGTTGTAGGCCTCTTCCGCCATCAGGCTCTTGCTCTCCAGTGGAGTGACCGGGAACAGGGCAATAGCAGGTACGCCCAGCTCCACCAGCTCGGCAGCCTCTTCCAGCAGCAGATCGATGGAGAGACGCTCCACCCCCGGCATGGAGGGAACGGCTTCCCGACGGTTCTCCCCCTCCAGCACGAACACCGGATAGATGAGATCGTTGACGGTCAGTACGTTCTCGCGCACCAGACGACGGCTGAAATCATGTTTGCGCAGACGGCGCAGGCGGCGGCCCGGAAAGGCGCCCGGAAGAGTTGTAGCCATGAATCACTCCTGGAGAGGAAGTTGGAAGAACGCGGCGGAGGTGGCCCGGGTATGGGCCAGTAAGGCCTCGGGCGCTTCACCACGACAGGCCGCCACCACCTGGGCGATGTGCGGCAAAAAAGCGGGTTCGTTGCGTTTCGGGCGCGGTTTCAGATCCCGCGGCACCAGATAGGGGGCGTCGGTCTCGATCATCAGCCGACCGGCCGGAATTCGGGCCACCTGCTCGCGCAGCAGCTGACCGCGGCGCTCGTCGCAGAGCCAGCCGGTCACCCCGATATGTAGCCCCAGCGCCAAACACTCGTCCAGCTCCTCGTCGGAGCCGGTGAAGCAGTGCAGCACGGCTCCCGGTAGTTTTGGCAACCAGGGACGGAGGATCTCGATAAAACGGGCGTGCGCATCGCGGCAGTGGAGAAACACCGGCATCCCGAGCTCGGCGGCCAGTGCCAGCTGGGCGGCGAATACCGCGTCCTGCACCGGGCGGGGGGAGAAGTCGCGGTTGTAGTCGAGACCGCACTCGCCGATGGCCACCACCTGCGGCAAGGCCGCCAGCTCGCGCAGGGCGGGCAGGGTCGCCTCATCGACACTCTTGGCATCGTGGGGATGGACCCCGGCGGTGGAGAAGCAGTAGCCCGGCCAGCGGGCGGCCAACCCAGCGCTCTCGCGGCTGCCGTCCAGATCGGTACCGGTCAGGATCAGCGCTTCCACTCCGGCGGCACGAGCGCGGGCCACCAGCTCAGCCTGCTCGCCGGCAAACTGGCTGCTGGTCAGGTTTAAACCGATATCGATCATGGGATGAGGAGTTCCAGACAAAAGGAATACATATCAGGTATTTGAAAACCATCTACCGAATGGGGCCTTACCATACGCCTCGAACGGGAGCATGAAAAGAGGAAGGGAGCCTCAGCTCCCCTCGTTCTGCTATTCCTGCGGACGTCGTCATCCTCTCGCCGTCCGGCAAACAGGTGACGAACAGAGCCTCAGCTCTCCACATCCGGTTGTTCCTGTTGCTCTTCATCCTCTTTCTTCACGTAGAAGCGGGCGAAGAACAGACCTATCTCCCACAGCGCCCACATCGGGATGGCGAGCAGGGTCTGGGAGAAGACATCAGGCGGCGTCAGCAGCATGCCGACCACAAACACCCCGACGATGACGTAGGGACGTTTCTCCTTCAGGTTTTGCGGTGTGGTCACGCCGGTCCAGCAGAGCAGTATGGTGGCCACCGGAATTTCGAACGCCACCCCGAACGCGAAGAACAGGGTCAGTACAAAGTCCAGATAGCTGGCGATATCGGTAGCCACCGTCACCCCTGCGGGTGCTGTGCTGGTGAAGAAACCGAACACCAGCGGGAACACCACGTAGTAGGCGAACGCCATCCCCGCATAGAACAGCAGGGCACTGGAGACCACCAGCGGCATGATCAGGCGCCGTTCGTGCTGGTACAGACCGGGGGCGATAAAAGCCCAGGCCTGATAGAGCAGATAGGGGATCGCCACGAAGAAGGAGACCACCAGCGTCAGCTTGATCGGCGTCAGGAAGGGGGTCGCCACATCCGTCGCTATCATGCTGGTCCCTTCCGGCAGCTGGCTGAGCAGCGGCTGGGCCACGAAGTCGTAGATGTTGTTGGAGAAGTAGATCAGCGCCAGAAACACCACGAGGATGGCGGTAATGGAGCGCAGCAAGCGGGTTCTCAGCTCAACCAGATGGCTGATCAGGGGTTGTTCGGCCTGACTCATGACTTCACCTCCCCTTTTACTGCGGAGTCGCTGACCGGCACCAGCTCGCTCTCCCGCTGGCTGTTGACCGGCGGCACGTCGTGGCTCAGCTGCACCGCAGGCTCAACCGGCGTGGCAGGCTCAGCCTGGGCGACCGGCTCGGGGCGTGGCGGACGGATCTCGTTCTCCACCTGATAGGGGCGATTGACCGACTGGGCCGCCGCCTTGAGCTGTTCGATGGACTCCTGCAGCTCGGGGCTCAGGTTGCTCATCTGCAACTGTTCGGCCTTCTTGAGGTCGTTATGCAGCTCTTGCAACTTGAGCTCCTGCTCCAGCTCGGACTTGACCGAGTTCGCGGTCGAACGAATGAGGCGGATCCAGTGGGTAGCCGTGCGGATGGCAACCGGCAGCCGCTCGGGCCCCAGTACCACCAGTGCTACCACACCGATAACGACCAGCTCCCAAAAACCGATATCGAACATGGCTTAGGCCTGGTCTTTGTCTTTCTGCTTGGCGGTCTCACTGCTCTGAGTGGCCGCTTCGTTCAGCTGTTTCGGGGGAAACTCGGCATCTTTCTGCTCGGCCTTGGCATCAGCCGGCTCGTCGGAGAGGGCTTTCTTGAACCCTTTGACCGCCGCGCCCAGATCACCGCCAATGCCGCGCAGTTTCTTAGTACCGAACAGCAGCACGACGATGACTGCAATGATCAACAATTGCCAAATACTGATACCACCCATGATTTTCTCTCCAGAACAGGCGCCTGACGGCGCGGTTGTTGATTAATGGGAACGGGTTCGCAACCAGCCGACCAGCCAGCAGAGGGCTGCACCGGCGAGACTGGCTTGTCCCCACTCAATGTGTTGTTTTTGGGTCAGCAAGAATACACCCGCCAATAGCAGGCTGGCTCCAACCCCTAAGAGGTAGCGGGCCTGCCCCTGCCGGCGGCTGTGACGGCGGAACTCGGCAAACATCTGGTCGAAATGACGCTGCTGATGACGGGTCTGACGCAGAGTCTCATAGACCAGCTCCGGCAGCTCCGGCAGCTTCTCCGCCCAGAATGGCGCCTTCTCCTTGATGGCGTTCAATACCGACTTGGGCCCGACCTGTTCGTGCATCCAGTTCTCGAGGAACGGCTTGGCGGTCTGCCACAAATCGAGCTGCGGGTAGAGCTGACGCCCCAACCCTTCCACATAGAGCAGGGTCTTTTGCAGCAGCACCAGCTGCGGCTGCACCGTCATATGGAAGCGACGCGCGGTGTTGAACAGGTTTAGCAGCACGTGACCGAACGAAATTTCGGAGAGCGGCTTCTCGAAGATGGGCTCCAGCACGGTGCGGATGGCAAACTCGAACTCGTCCACCTTGGTGTCTGCCGGTACCCAGCCCGACTCCACGTGCAGCTCCGCCACCCGACGATAGTCTCGGTTGAAGAAGGCGAGGAAGTTCTCCGCCAGATAGCGTTTGTCTTCCCGATTGAGGGTACCGACGATGCCGCAGTCGATGCCGATCCAGAGCGGGTTTTCCGGATGTTCGTAAGAGACGAAGATATTGCCCGGGTGCATATCGGCGTGGAAGAAGCTGTCGCGGAACACCTGAGTGAAGAAGACCTCCACCCCGCGCTCGGCCAGCAGCTTCATATTGGTGCCGTTGGCTTCCAGCGCCGGTATATCGGAGACCGGAATACCGTAGATGCGCTCCATCACCAGCACCTGCTCACGGCAGAGGTCGGTGATGATTTCAGGCACATAGAGCGCTTCGGAGCCGGTGAAGTTGCGGCGCAGCTGGATGGCGTTGGCCGCTTCGCGCATCAGATTCAGCTCGTCGAGGATGGTCTTGCGATACTCCTCCACCACCTCGATGGGGCGCAGTCGTGCACTCTGGGGCACGAAGCGCGCCACCAGACGGGCCAGCGCCTGCATCAACCGCAGGTCGGCCTCGATGACCGGTTCGATGTCGGGACGGATCACCTTGATGACGATCTCGCGGCCACTCTCCTTCAAGCGGGCGGTATGCACCTGCGCGATGGAAGCCGACGCCAGCGGCGTCTCGTCGAAGTCGTCAAACAGGGTCTCGATGGAACAACCCAGGCTCAGCTCGATCTGCTGGCGCGCCGCCTGACCACAGAAGGGGGGCACCCTGTCTTGCAGCAGGGCCAGCTCTTCGGCGATATCCGGCGGCAGCAGGTCGCGGCGGGTCGAGAGCATCTGGCCAAACTTGATGAAGATGGGGCCAAGGGCCTCGAAGGCGAGGCGGATGCGGGCACCGCGGCTGAGATCCGGTTGTTTGTTCTTGAGCCAGAACAGGGAGCGACGGGCCAGACGACCCGGCCAGGGTTGATAGCGGGCGGGCACCAGTTCGTCGATGCCCTGCTCCAGCAGGATGGTGATGATGCGATAGAGGCGTTTGAACTCCTTCGGGGTCATCAGGTCACCTGCTGTTCAAAGCGGGCCA
>NZ_JBFODV010000115.1:0-17105 GCF_040908495.1 Aeromonas sp. R1-1
GGAGCAGCTGGAAGAGGTGGAGCTGGAGTGGATGAGCCTCTCCGAAGAGCTGGAAACCATGGAGCAAGCCTTCTTTGCGTGACGAACAGCTGATGGCCAGCGAGCGGGTCGCGGTCCACGAATTGCCGACGCCGATCGGCTTCTGGCACTGGAGCGGCAAGGTCTATGGTGAGCGCAGCCAGGATTGGCTCACCGTGCAGGAGCAGGGGGGCAACATCAATCTGGCGCTGCTGCTGCACCGGCTCGATCAACTCGGCATCGTAGTCGATCTCACCGACCTGCAACCGGCGCTGGTGCAGACCGAAGCGGTGCTGACCCCGTGGCGCGCCCTGCGCCAGAGCGCCAAGACGCGACTCGACGAGCAGCAGTATCAGTCGATGCTGGCCCACGAACTGGAGCTGGAGCGGCTGCAACAGGGCGTCCTGTTGCAGACCCTGCGCAGCCTCTCCCTATTTCGCGGCAACAGCCGCAATTTGTTGAACTATCTATCGTTACTGGGTGCCCAGCAGGGCCCCCTCAGAGATCTAATATGCTGAGCTATCGCCACGCCTTTCACGCCGGCAACCATGCCGACGTGCTGAAACACGCCGTTCAGGCTCTGATCATCGAGTCCCTCAAGAAGAAGGAGAAACCCTTCATCGTGCTGGACACCCATGCCGGTGGCGGTCTCTACGACCTGCGCGGCGACTGGTCCCAGAAGAAGGCCGAGTATGCCGACGGCATCGGCCGCCTGTGGGACGAGCGGGCCCAGTGGTCTGCCATGGCCCCCTATCTGGGCGTCATCGAGGAGATGAACCAGAACGGTGAGCTGCACTACTACCCCGGCTCGCCGGAGCTGTCGCGTCACCTCACCCGAGAGCAGGACAAGCTGGCGCTGATGGAGCTGCACAACAACGAGGTCGAAGACCTGCGCGCCAACATGGGCTATGACCCCCGCATCGCCGTGCACCACCGTGACGGCTTCGAGGGGCTGATCGCCCTGCTGCCGCCGACTCCGCGCCGCGGGCTGGTGCTAATCGACCCGCCCTATGAGCTCAAAGAAGATTACTTCGCCGTGGTCGACACCCTGAAAAAGGCGCAAAAACGCTGGGCAACCGGCATCTACGCCCTCTGGTATCCGATCCTCGGGCAAGAGGCGGACAAATCCCGCGACATGCTGCGCGCCATCAAGCGCGAGAACTTCGGCAACGTCCTAGTGGCCGAGCTGGAAGTGGCCGGTCAGACTGCCGACTGGGGAATGAACGGCTCAGGCATGCTGATCATCAGCCCGCCCTGGATGCTGGACGAGCAGATTGAAGCCTTCCTCAAACCGCTCTGTGCCAAGCTGGCGCAGGGTGCCGGTGCCCAATACAAGGTCGAGTGGCTCAACAAGGTCGAAGAGTAAACCTGCACCAGCCCGCTCTGGCGCCCGGTCAACGCGCCAGCAAGTCGCTCACCCAAACCGTTCACAGTGGCGGCATGGCCAGCAAAGAGAAGCCCCGTTCAGGGGCTTCTTGTTTTTTTTACCCGCTACCGCTTTACCCACCCACTCTTTCCCCACTAACGGTTTTCCTCACCATTTTCCTCACCAATGGCAGCACCCGCCCCATTTGCACACCAGATCAGTCGTTATTGACTAATTAGCCGATCCAGATCAGAAATCGGCCATCTGGTCCTTTCCCTCCGCCTACCCGCCGCTAATATACCCGATTGGCAACAAAGCCTCGTAGGAGTCACCCCATGAGCCATGCCAACCCCATCCCGTTGGTTAAACGCAGCAGACTGGAGGCTGTAATTCAGGGGCGGTAGCCATGCCGGATGGAATGGATAAGCGAGAGTTGCCCACGACTACCCAGTCAACATGGTGACGGCCTTATGTTTATTTCTGACCTGTTCATGCAGGCGTGCTTTGGCGGCGCTTGCCAAGAGTGCCCTGAGCACTGACTTTTTATACAGTGGTATACGGTGGTGCAAAAAGAGGAAGTCAAGCGAATACGCTCAGCACGAGAACAAGTTTGTAACATTATGATTTAATGATTTTTTTACTTGGCGGCAGTGAAAATGTTACGGAGTTATATGGAATGCTCTGCTAACGGATTAGTGCCGCCTTCTATCTAATCACTGTTAGGCTTATCAGAGGAACATATTAACGAAATGGGTGATGAATTAGCCCAAGTATTGGGATATGAAAGTGCTGAACACTATAGACGTGAAACCGATGAAAATGAGCGAGTTTTTAACAAATCAAAATATTTATACAATAAGCCACCGGAAGAATGGCCAGTAATAAAATTTAACTGGGACTACCGATTGGAATCTCAAAAGTTTTGCTTTGACGGTTTAACGCAAGCTGATTTTGAAAAAATGTTCCCTGAAGGACTTGTTCTCGGTCACATGCCCTTATTGGAGTTTGATAAACATTTGTGTCATTACAGTCGACGAGATGGCGATGAGTTATGGGAACTTGGCTGCCAATCGAAACTAGCTGAGATGATAGTGTATTTATCTGAGGGTAACCCCATTACTCCACCAATAATTAAACCTGTCGAGAATAACGAAGTTATTTTTCAAGGTGGTCATCACCGATACGCTGTGGCTAAAGCTATAGGAATCGAAGAAGTTTCGATATATGCGTATCCAGAGCATGTTACAGCGCTTAATAAGTTTATGGGTATACGTTGGGCATAAGCCTAACAAACGCCTCAAGAGGGACTGTCAACACGTGGCGTTTCCAGTCCCGATGAACCGTGGTGGTTATGGTTGTTGCGTTTGAGTTTAGTGTAATGCGTTGCCAGCCCCTTAGGCAGGCGTTATGCGATTATAAGGTTGATGAATGAATTCGTATCTATTTACTTGGAACCCCCAAAAGTGGGCTTGGTATGATCTAAAGGAAGCCATTGTCTCTGTTAATACGGATGGTTGTTACCAAGAAATTTGGAGTTCTGGTAAAAGGAAGCAAATTGAGGTTGGTGAGAAATTTTATATGATGCGGCTAGGTTTAGAGCTTAAAGGTATCATAGGATGTGGTTACGTATTAACTAAACCAGATCTCTTAGAACATTGGGATCCTGTTAAGGCTAAAGATAAAGGAAAGGCATTGCGTGCTTTGTTGGACTTTAAAGCTCTGTCTGATGAGCCAATTATATCTCTTAAAGAGTTAGAAAAGAACTATCCAGACTTCAAGTGGACTCCAGAAAGTGGTGGTGTTTATATTCCGAAAGAATATGCAGACTCCATCTGTAAAATGCTAGAAAAAAGAACTCTAATCGAGTTTGGTAAACATAAGGGAGATATTCCTGAGTATAAAGAAGGGAGAGCCAAGAAAGTCACTATTACAACGTACGATAGAAATCCAATAGCTCGCCAAAAATGTATTATGACATTTGGGTATAGTTGTCATGTTTGTGAGTTCGAGTTTGGTAAAGTGTATGGAAAACTTGGTGATAAACACATCGAAGTGCACCATTTGAAGCCTATTTCAACATATAAAGGTGAGCATACAATTAACCCCTCAACGGATTTACGCCCTGTTTGTACGAATTGTCATAGAATGCTACATGCAAAAAGACCTCCTTTATCGATAGAGGAATTAAGAGATATCATCGAAGACGGAAAAATCGCATAATAAACGGTTAAAGTGCACAAATCTGGGACTCCCACCTTTTTAAGCAAGGCGTAGCATAGCTCGACCCCAAAAGATGGATGTCCAAGGTCTTCTGACATTGCATCAAGTGTTGAAAAAATGAAAACTGGGTCTTTATGAGACCCTCAAAATAAAATGAGATCTCATTTTTTGATTTATGGCAATTAAACAAGTTAACCGCCATATAATTTGTTCAGATCTTAACTTAACAGAAATAGCTTTAGCATTTAATTTGATTCAAAGGGGTGTAATATATGTCATATAAGATATATGGACCTGATGGTGAATACCAAGGTGAGGTACACGAGAGCAGGGATTTAAGCGGATTGGGCCTCCTTTACATATTAGGAACTGCAACTCTTATTGCTTTCACAGTGCTTTCCTCACTTTGGGATTTTTTAATAAATTGGCATGTACATAGCATGCCATTAAATTATGTCGCAGCATTTTATTACTATCTAATCCATGGCGTAAAATCTATATTTACATTACCATACAACATTGGTGCGTATGTCTTTATTTACTTTGAAGTTTGGGGGGGAGATTTCACAGAGTATAGAAATATCAACTTAATAATAGTTTGGTGCATGAAAATAGCGTATATATCTATTGCTTTAATTTTAGTCTGGAATGTGTTGAGGGTAGTTTATAGATTATTGCTGATTCGCTTAATCAGAATATTTTTATTTATTCCTGCTATATTCGGCGCAATATCATTTTGTGTGTTATGGTTATTTGAAAAGTAAAATTCTGATCCCGCAAAGTCTTACATGCCATATTTTATTTCTAACGCAGTTTATTTTAAACATGCCTTTAAATAACTCGATAGCTGTTTCAGATGGATTTGTAGACTAAATCGGCGTTGTTGCTCAAATCGATGCGACAAATCTGGCAAATCTGGAACACCTACCTTTCTGAGCAAGGCGCAACATAGCCAGAACCCAAAGGATGGGTGTCCAAGGTCTCTCTGACAATATGGCTTGGGGCTCACCTATGGCACTCTGGTGACTTTCAAACACAAATCTGCACAAATCTGGGACACCCACCCTTTTGAGCAAGGCGTAGCATAGCCCGAACCCAAAAGATGGGTGTCCAAGCTCTTCTGCTCCGGATGCTCGCTCTTGCGGTGCGCCAGTCGCCAGGCGATACAGCACCGGCCACTCGCCCGTTGATAGGTTCTCTCTATCCTGGTAATAGATGAGAATAGTTTTCATTTAATCTCATTTCGGCGGATACTCTCATCATCAACAGAGGGAGCCGCCATCATGAAAAAGACCATCAGCTTTGCCATCCTGCACTTCGGTGTCGCCTTTACCGTGGCCTACCTGCTGACCGGTGAGCTGCTGACCGCCAGCCTGATCGCCCTGATCGAGCCTGCAGTCAACACGGTCGCCTTCTACTTTCATGACCTTGGCTGGCACAAGCTCAAGCCAAATCACAGCCTGCAGGCCAAGACCAGCAGCTTCGCGGTGGTCCACTTCTCGGTGGCCTTCGGGGTTGCCTTCCTGCTGAGCGGCGAGCTGCTCACCGGCGGCGTGATGGCGATGATCGAACCGGCCATCAATACCGTGGTGTTCTTCTTCCACGAGCGGCTGTGGCGTGCCCGCAGTCAGCAACTGGCGCTGGCCTGATCAACCGGGCAAGCCGCCTCCCCCTCTATCGCGGCCACAAAAAACCCGACATTCCGGCCAGGAGTGTCGGGTTTTTCCGCTTGGCAGCCATTCAGCTGTGCAAGTGCGCTCGGCTCCCCTGCTGCATTGCCCTGTAGAGTGTGCTGTAGTAGGCAGATATGCCCTCCTCATTGCTGGAATCTATCGATGAACAAGACCTTGCTTGCCACCCTGCTGTTTGCCCCTCTGCTAGCCTGTGCCGCACCCCCCTCCTTTGACTGCACCAAAGCCTCCGGATCGGTCGAAAACCTGATCTGCAAGGATGCCGGACTGGCCGCCCTTGATAACGAACTGGCGGCCCTCTACCCCAAGGCGATTGCTGCGCTCTCTCCCGAGCAGCTCAAGACCGAGCGCGCCATGCAGCGCGGCTGGATCAAGGGTCGCAACGACTGCTGGAAGGGGCAGGATCTGCGCCAGTGTGTGGAGGATAACTACCTGCTGCGGATCACCGAACTGCAGATCAGCGGCGGCCAGCTGATGGTGCCGGCTCCGGTCAACTACAAGTGCGGCAAGAACGTCATGCTCTCTACCTACTTCTATAACGATGCCAAGCTGCCCGCCGCGGTGATCAACCTGAGCGAGGGCGACAAGCAGCAACAAGTGCTCGCCTATGAAGCCCCCAGCGCCAGCGGCGCCCGTTATGAAGGGCAAAACCTTACCTTCTTCACCAAGGGGGACGACGCCACGCTGGAGCGTTACGGCCAGCCAACCCTCACCTGCATGGAAAATCCGACCAAGGGCTGACGCTCATAGGGGCGGCTCATCTTGCCGCCCCACCTTGACTAGATGGCGATATCCAGCGGTTTTCCTTCCCGCACAATCCGCAACTTGAGCGACCCCGGCTTGCTGGTGCTGAGCAGTTCACGCACCTTGTCGATCTCGAGGGGACGATAAGCCATCCCGTTGATCTGCTCCAGAATGTCGCCGTTGGCCAGACCATAGGGGGCAAGATCCCGTTCATCGCTGTAGTAGACCTGCAGATGCTTGCCATCAAAGCGCACCCCGATATTGCGCAGGATTGGCGGCACTTTGCGCGCCAGGCTGTCGGCGTCGTAGCAGAGCATCATCCGCCCGGGCATGATCGCAAAGCGATTGAAGCGGTTAACAAAATCCAGCCCCAGACCATACTGCTCATTGCTGTTTTCCGACACGCGCAGCTCACCGAGCTGGCGCTCATCAAAGTGCAGGCCGGTGAGGATATGTTCACGCCCCTCCACCATACCGCTGGCGTCCACCCCTTTGCGTGGCATCGCATCTTCGCCAGCGATCGCCTTCTGACTGGCCATAAAGTCGATAAAAGCATGGTCGGCATAGCTCTGATCGGCCCCGGTATCCAGATACATGCGCACGCTGCTCTCACCGTGGGTCAGATACACTGCCGGGGAGCGGTTGTAGCTGTCTTCATAGCCGATGCAACGCTCGAACGTGGCTGCCGACGGAGCCGTCAGCAAAGCAGTTAGCTGATGCCTGTCGCGATCAAACACCCAGTTGAAACGGCGGATGGTGTCGATCCCGAGGATGCCATCGATACGGCTGCCGAGAGACTGGGAGAAAAGATCGAAATCAATAGTTGCCCACAGCTCGCTGTCATCAATGGTGACCGACCCCACCGAGAAGGGCTGCGGCTCAACAAAGCCAAGCTGCTCGCTGCCAAGTTGGCTCGAAACGCTGCTTACACTGGCAAAATCAGCCTGATAGGCCCTGGGCAATTCGCTTAAGGTCAGCGCCTTGAAGCGGCTGGCCAGACGACGATCGATAAAGGTGATACTGGCCCCGGTATCGAGCAAAAACTGGTACTGCTCACCAGCGATGGTGACGGGGATCAGGGGCGCACTTTCGTAATGCACTGTCAGCACCGGGCCGGGGGCATTGCGCTTGGCGGATGAATCCGGGGCTGTGCAGCCTTGGACGACGAACAGGGCCAACATGGCCAGCGCCACTTTGAACTGCGACTTCATAACTCTCCTTCCCGATAGCAGATGCCCCCGCGACGCCACCACATAATGCTATCTTGTTGACTTATAGATAAATAAACTATTTCAGCGGGGGATGCGGACAATAACAAAGAGTTTTATGCTAGTTCAAGCTAGATATGACCATTAATATTCTATGGTGATAGCTCAAGAAGGGTTGTTCACGCTATGTCGGCGCGTCATCAATCGTGGGTGACATTTGATTAATTTATTGATCTTGCACAGAAAATCTCAATATTGAGCTTTCTCTCCACAGTGCCATGGTTAATATTGCCATTTGGCAACACTTGCCTCGTCGGAGTCTCCCATGAGCCATGCCAACCCCATCCCGTTGGTGAAACGCAGCAGACTGGAGGCTGAAATTCAGGGGCGGTAGCCATGCCAATTCCCCTGTCTGCCAAGCCGGTGCCTCACCCACAACATGCAAATCAAGGTGGTGTATGGAAACACAAACCCTGCATCGTGGTCGCTTGATCGACCATATCCAGCTGGTGGTCAAAAATTTGGTCGCCAGCCAGCGCTTTTATACGGCCATTCTCACCACCCTCGATATTCCGCTGGGCGGCACAGGTGAGGGCTACTTCTGGGCAGACGAACTGTTTGTTACCGCCATCGACAGCCCCGCCGCGCTAGGGGTGCTGACCGGTCGCCACCATCTCGCCTTTCAGGCGCAAGACCGCGCCATGGTAGATCGTTTTTATCAGGCCGCACTGGCCCACGGCGGCAAAGACAACGGCGCCCCGGGCGAGCGTAATTATCACCCCGGCTACTACGCCGCCTTTGTCCTCGATCCGGATGGCAATAATATCGAAGCGGTTTATCACGGTGAGGCAAAACGCAGTGTGGCGTCAGTGGAAATTCTGTTTTAACAAGAGGGTGGTATGCCTGTGATTAGGACCATTATGATACTACAAAGTAAACACATCTTATTTAAAATTATAGATATACCCTCTTAATAGAGGTTTTTTAAATTAACTTAGTTAAATCACAACAATGTCAGAGGGTATATGAAATTAGGTTTTTTCTTTGGTGCTGGAGCCGAGGTTGGTTATGGCTTACCTACTGGTGGTAAGTTTGCAATTGATCTTTTCAGACAAGATGTTAGCTCTCACAAAGAGTCTCTACGTAACCAGCTAGGGACGATAAATCAACTCAGTAACTATGCTACAGATTGGCTTCCAGAAAGATATGCGACGCAAAGAATTCATGCTTTCGGAAAGAACGAATTTACAAGCTTGATTGAGTCATCAATCGAGTACAGAAAATCAGAAATTATTAGACGATTAAGTGATTTCGACAACGAAGCAGAGTATGCTTTGTCACAGCTTGGAATTAATAAAAGCACATTGATTGATAAATTCGGTGAAGAAATGGAAACCGCCTATGGTGAGTTATTGTACTCAACGGCTGTTAGGCTCAATCCAATTCTTGCTAATGAAGTACAACTCTTTGGAAGTGAATTTTACTCAGCAATATTAAGCGTAATTAGCAATAAAGAAAACACAGCAGATTTACAACGTTATGCTGGTGCATTTCTTCAGCTATTAGTTGGTGCTCATGGACAAGACTTAGTGCAAAAACTAAATCAGGAACTCTTTGAGGCCGCCCCCGACAATATACCTATTTTTGATGACGTTACAGGTATGTTTAAAATTGAGTTTAGTCGTGCAGGCTTAACTGCTCTTGAGCTATTACTAGAGAAAAAAAGAGTATATGACCTTGAGGGAGGCTCGATTAATGATTTACTTTGTGCCTTATCGCAGCAGTTGATCGAGAATATATTTACCACTGTCCTAGACTATCAGTCACTAATAGATAGTCACTTCAGGTATTTATTTTCCCCCAAAACAGAGTGGGCCAAATTCTCTAAGATGGTAGTATTTCTTAGAGCGACTAGAGCCTATATTGTTACACAACTGGAAAAAGCAGGTGAGCTTCCTGAAGAAGGATACTATCATGACTTGCAACGTTGTACAGAACTGGATATAGAAATTGGTGCTGTTGGCACAGCAAATTATAATAATTTAATAGAAAAGATATCATCAGAATTGGGTTATAGCATTCCATCAGTTCGCCATTTAAATGGTGGAGTTTGTGATTATTACAACCCATATAAAAACTCAGTAATATCATGCGCATCAGAAACTGAAGTTCCTCAAGACCAAATTCACGTCCCTTTTATCTTGACTCAAAGTGGTCTAAAACCACTTACATCTGTTGATATGTCTAGACGTTATGTAGGATTATTTGACGAATATAACTCTTGTGATGCAATCGTCGTTATAGGATATGGCTTTAATATAGATGATAGTCATATCAATGGGTTATTTCGTCAATTAATTGAAGATAATCACAAATTTCTATATTGGATTTGTCTGAGCACAGATGGCTCCGCCGAAGCCCAAAAGGTTAAACTAGTGAAAAAACTTAGAATTAGTACAGCAAACAGAAGTAAAGTTAATGTCATCCCAGTAACACCATCGGAGCGGCTAGTCGTTGATAGAAGCTGGTTAGATGTATTAAAAGAAAATGTAGAACAACAAGGCCGTAGTTCTAATTAACAAAGCGTAATCGGACGTTCACGATAGAAATATTTCGTGATAACACCAGTTGCCTTTAGAGACAGACGTTTATACGGACTCTTTATCCACCTGTTGCTTTGCTGGCGTAACACCCACCAAGGAGATAAATGAAGCCTGACTTAACCGGTACGCGGGTTGTACTGCGCACCATTGGCCCGCAGGATGCTGCCGATCTGTTCGAGATTTATGGCAATTCGCTGACCATGGAGTTTGCCTCTGATCCCTGCTTTACCTCTCCCGCCATGGTGGCGCAGATGATGGCGAGCGTGGTGCGGCTGGAGCAAACGGGTGAGTCGCTGGAGTGGGCGATTGTCGAGCGGGAGGGCAACAAGGTGATCGGCACCTGCGGCCTGCACAGTTTCAGCGAGGCGGGTCACAGCTGCGAGGTGGGCTGCCTGCTCAATGCGGCCTATTGGCGCAGAGGGTTTATGTCGGAGGCGCTGGGATTACTGTTCGCCCACGCCACCACACTGGGAGTCACCTGCCTCACCGCAGATATCGATGCAGATAACGTCCGCTCTATCGCCCTGTTTGAAAAACTGGGCTTCCAGGCGCATGCAGGGCGCTATCAGCGCACGCTCCCCTTTGTCTGACCCGACACCAGAGGTACAACCCCCTCACCTCTCAGGGCGTTACAGCAAGGAGCAGGCATAAAAAAACCGGAACCCAAGGGTTCCGGTTTTTTTCATTCCAGCCGAGGCTGGCAAACCAGCAAATTAAGCCTGGTTTTTAACTTCTTTCAGACCGCGGAAAGGAGCTTTGGCACCCAGAGCTTCTTCGATACGGATCAGCTGGTTGTACTTGGCAACACGGTCAGAACGGCTCATGGAACCGGTCTTGATCTGGCCTGCAGCGGTACCAACAGCCAGGTCGGCGATGGTCGCGTCTTCGGTCTCACCGGAGCGGTGGGAGATGACGGCAGTGTAGCCAGCGTCTTTGGCCATCTTGATGGCAGCCAGAGTTTCGGTCAGGGAACCGATCTGGTTGAACTTGATCAGGATGGAGTTGGCGATGCCGTTGTCGATACCGCGCTTCAGGATCTTGGTGTTGGTTACGAACAGGTCGTCACCCACGATCTGGATTTTCTTACCCAGTTCAGCAGTCTGGTAGGCGAAACCTTCCCAGTCAGATTCGTCCAGGCCATCTTCGATGGAGACGATCGGGAACTTGGTGGTCAGGTCAGCCAGGAAGTCGGAGAAACCGTTGGAGGTGAAGACACGACCTTCGCCTTTCAGGTTGTACTCTTTCTTCTCTGCGTCGTAGAACTCGGAAGCAGCGCAGTCCATAGCCAGGGTGATGTCGGTGCCCAGTTTGTAACCGGCAGCGGCAACGGCTTCAGCGATAACTTCCAGCGCTTCGGCGTTGGATTTCAGGTTCGGAGCGAAACCACCTTCGTCACCAACTGCAGTGTTGTAGCCCTTGGACTTCAGCACTTTGGCCAGGTTGTGGAACACTTCTGCGCCCATGCGAACGGCTTCTTTCAGGGTCTTGGCGCCAACCGGCTGGATCATGAACTCCTGGATGTCGACGTTGTTGTCGGCGTGCTCACCACCGTTGATGATGTTCATCATCGGCAGCGGCATGGAGTAAACACCCGGGGTGCCGTTCAGCTCGGCGATGTGGGCGTACAGCGGCATGCCTTTGGCAGCAGCGGCAGCTTTGGCGTTAGCCAGGGAAACAGCCAGGATGGCGTTGGCGCCGAACTTGGATTTGTTCTCGGTACCGTCGAGGTCGATCATGATCTGGTCGACAGTGGCCTGGTCCTTGGCATCTTTACCCAGCAGAGCTTGAGCGATCGGGCCGTTTACGGCTTCGATGGCTTTCAGCACGCCTTTACCCAGGAAACGGCTCTTGTCGCCGTCACGCAGTTCCAGCGCTTCGCGGGAACCGGTGGACGCACCAGACGGAGCGGCTGCCATACCAACAAAACCACCTTCCAGGTGAACTTCGGCCTCAACGGTCGGGTTACCACGGGAGTCGATGATTTCACGACCGATCACTTTAACGATCTTGGACATGTGTATTTCCTCAGGTTTCGTAAAAAAACAACAAAAATATGCCAAAAAAAGCGGCTGTGGCACAGTGCCCCAACCGCATTTATTTTCAATTACTTCAAATTACGCTTCTGATACTCGCCTGCCGCCTTCACAAAACCGGCGAACAGAGCGTGGCCATCACGAGGAGTAGAGGTGAACTCCGGGTGGAACTGCGCAGCCACGAACCAGGGGTGATCCGGGATCTCGATGATTTCCACCAACTTCTTGTCAGCGGAGAGACCGGTCACTTTCAGGCCGGCTGCCTCGATCTGCGGCAGCAGCTTGTTGTTGACTTCATAACGGTGGCGGTGACGCTCGTAAATGGTCGGGCTGCCGTACATCTGACGCACCTTGGAATCTTCGACCAGGTGGCAGAGCTGGGAACCCAGACGCATGGTACCGCCCAGATCGGACTTCTCGGTACGGGTCTCGATATTGCCCTCTTCATCAACCCACTCGGTGATGAGGCCGACGACCGGATACGCGCAATCTTTCTTGAATTCGGAGGAGTGAGCCCCTTCCATTCCCGCCACGTTGCGAGCGAATTCGATCATGGCGACCTGCATGCCGAGGCAGATACCCAGGTAGGGGATCTTGTTCTCGCGGGCATACTGGGCAGCCAGAATTTTGCCTTCCACACCGCGCTCACCGAAGCCACCCGGCACCAGGATCGCGTCCAGACCTTCCAGCAGCTCGGAGCCACGGGTCTCGATATCCTGAGAATCGATGTACTTGATGTTGACGGAGTGACGGGTCTTGAGACCACCGTGCTTGAGCGCCTCGTTGACGGACTTGTAGGCGTCCGGCAGGGAGACGTACTTGCCGACCATACCGATGGTCACTTCACCAGTCGGGTTGGCCTCTTCGTAGATAACCTGTTCCCACTCGGAGAGATCGGCTTCCTTGCACTCCAGACCGAAACGCTCGGTGAAGTAGGAGTCCAGATTCTGGGACTTGAGCAGTGCCGGGATCTTGTAGATGGAGTCGACGTCTTTCATGGAGATGACGGCGCGCTCGGGCACGTTGCAGAACAGGGCAATCTTGGCGCGCTCGTTGGCCGGAATGGCACGGTCGGAGCGGCAGATCAGCACATCCGGCTGGATACCGATGGAGAGCAGCTCTTTAACGGAGTGCTGGGTCGGCTTGGTCTTCACTTCACCGGCAGCAGCCAGGTAAGGAACCAGCGTCAGGTGCATGAACATGGCGTTGTTGCGGCCCACTTCGGCAGCCAGCTGACGAATGGCTTCGAGGAACGGCAGGGACTCGATGTCACCTACGGTACCGCCCACTTCGACGATGGCAACCTGATGGCCTTCGGCACCGGCAATCACCCGCTCTTTGATGGCGTTGGTGATGTGCGGGATAACCTGAATGGTGGCGCCCAGATAGTCGCCACGACGCTCTTTACGCAGTACGTCGGCGTAGATACGGCCGGTGGTAAAGTTGTTGCGACGGGTCATCTTGGTGCGGATGAAACGCTCGTAGTGGCCCAAATCCAGATCGGTTTCGGCCCCGTCCTCGGTTACGAACACTTCACCATGCTGGGTCGGGCTCATGGTGCCCGGATCCACGTTGATGTACGGGTCCAGTTTCATGATGGTCACATCCAGACCACGGGCTTCCAGAATGGCTGCCAGAGAAGCTGCGGCAATGCCTTTGCCGAGGGATGAAACAACGCCACCAGTAACAAAAATATATTTGGTCGTCATGCTGAACCTGAAAGAAGTTTAGGGAATTTTAAGGGGTGCTTCGGGGATGAAGCAGGACGGGGAAACAGTATACCAAAAACCCCTCTCCCAAACAATGAGCAAAAATCTATCAGGCTCACCGCCCCCCCATCTTGCGCCAAATCAACTTTGCTCGGTTTCCTTCGCCTTATCCCAGGCGGCATCGAGCTTTTCGAGGGTGCAATCGGTCATTTTCAAGCCTTCTGCGGCGATTATCTGCTCAACCTGACGAAAACGACGTTCGAACTTGGCGTTGGCACCTCGCAGCACCTGCTCCGGATCCTTGCCCAGATGACGCACCAGATTGACGGTGGCAAACAGCAGATCGCCGAGCTCGTCGCTCACCCTCGCCTCGTCCACATCGGCCATCAATGCCTCTTCCATCACCTCGTCGATCTCTTCGTGGATCTTGTCCACCACAGGCCCCAACGTCTTCCAGTCGAATCCGACGGTGGCGCAGCGTTTCTGAATTTTGGCGGCGCGGGTCAGGGCAGGCAGCGCCTGCGGGATGTCGTCCAGCACGCTCTCTTTGTCGAGGGCCGCCCGCTCTTTGGCTTTTTCCGCCTCCCAGTTCGCTTTTACCGCCTGCTCGTTGGAGAGATCTGCATCGGAAAAAACGTGGGGGTGACGACGAATGAGCTTCTCGCTCACTGTATCGACGATATCGGCAAAGTCGAACAAGCCCCGCTCTTTACCCAGCTGGGCGTAAAACACCACCTGAAACAGCAGATCCCCCAACTCCCCTTTCAGCCCCTGCCAATCCTCGGTCTCGATGGCATCGGCCACCTCGTAGGCCTCTTCCAGGGTGTGCGGCACTATGGTCTGGAAGTCCTGTTTCAGATCCCAGGGGCAGCCGTTTTGCGGATCGCGCAGGCGAGCCATGATGTCGAGCAATTGAGAGAGGTCATAACGTTGGGACATGGGATATTCGCTTTCAATTCGTTCAAAAAGGGTCATAAATACAGACCGGCCACTGGGGCCGGTCGGTTCGCTATTAAAGCCGCTTGGCGCTGATCACGTCGTTGAGCTGACTGAGCTTGGCCAACGCCCGGTTGAAGGCGTTGATGTTGTAGATCTCCAGCTCCATATCGATCTCGGCGGTCTGCTCGCGCACGTTTGAGCGCGAACGCACCCCCATCACATTGATCTTCTCGTTGGCCAGCACGGTAGTGATATCGCGCAGCAGGCCGGAGCGATCGTTGGAGATGATCCGGATGGTGAGGCCGTAGCCGCCGGAGTAGTTCTCCCCCCACACCGCATCGATCAGCCGCTCGGGGTTGCGACGTGACAACTCTTTCAACTGCTCGCAATCTTCCCGGTGAATGGATACGCCGCGCCCCATGGTGATAAAGCCCTGAATGGAGTCCCCTGGAATGGGCTGGCAGCAGCGGGCAATATGGGTCATCAAGTTGCCGACCCCTTCCACCACTATGTGATCCTTGGGCTTGTGGCGCATCGGCGCATTGGCCTTCTGCTCCAGCTTCTCCAGCAGGCGGCGATCTTCCTCTTCCGCTGTCGGCTTGTTGTAACAGGTGTCGAGATAGTTGAGCACCTGGTTGATGCGGATATCGCCGCTGCCGATACCGGCCAGCAGATCGTCGGTGCTCTCCAGATTGAAGCGGCGCAGCATGTTGCCCTTGTCGATCTTGGACATGCTGAGGTTGTGGCGATCCAGCTCCTTCTCGAACAGCTCGCGACCGGCCACGATATTCTTGTCCCGATCCAGTTTTCTGAACCAGGTCGCCACCTTGGCCCGCGCCCGACTGGAGCGCAGGAAGCCGGCGTTGGGGTTCATCCAGTCGCGGCTCGGGTTCGGCTCTTTCTGGGTGATCACCTCCACCTGATCGCCGGTCTGCAGCGCATAGGTGAACGGCACGATGCGGCCGTCAATCTTGGCGCCGATGCAGCGGTGACCGATCATGCTGTGGACGTGATAGGCAAAATCGAGCGGGGTAGCGCCCGCCGGCAGATCGATGACATCCCCTTTCGGGGTGAAGACATAGACCCGGTCCTCGAACACCTGACTGCGCAGATCTTCGAGCAGGGAGCCGCTCTCGGAGAGATCCTCCTGCCAGGCGAGCAGCTTGCGCAGCCACTCGATCTTGTCTTCGAAGGTGTTGGCCTTGCCGCCAGCCTGTGCCCCTTCCTTGTAGCGCCAGTGCGCCGCGACGCCGAGCTCGGCATCCTGATGCATCTGGTCGGTACGGATCTGGATCTCGACCGTCTTGCCCTCCGGCCCCACCACTACGGTGTGGATCGACTGATAGCCGTTGGGTTTGGGGTTGGCGACATAGTCGTCAAACTCGCGAGGAATGTGGTGGAACTGGGTATGCACGATACCGAGCGCCGCATAGCAATCCTGCAACCGCTTGGTCACTACCCGCACCGCGCGCACGTCGAACAGCTCGTTGAACTCGAGGTGCTTCTTCTGCATCTTGCGCCAGATGCTGTAGATATGTTTCGGCCGACCGTACACCTCGGCGTCAACTCCCGCCTCTTTCAACCCATTACGCAGGGATTGCACAAACTCGCGGATATAGCGCTCGCGGTCGAGCCGCTTCTCGTCGAGCTGCTTGGCGATCTGTTTGTAGGTATCCGGGTGCAGGTAACGGAAGGCGAGATCTTCCAGCTCCCACTTGAGCTGGCCGATGCCCAGACGGTTGGCGAGCGGCGCATAGATGTTGGTGATCTCCTGGGCCATCAGCACCCGGGTCTCCTCATCTGCCGTCTTCGCTTCCCGCAGGCAGGCGATCCGCTCCGCCAGCTTGATCACCACGGCGCGCACATCCTCGACCATGGCAAGCAACATGCGACGCACGTTGTCGACCTGCTCCGGCGAGGTTTCGCTGCGATGGAGGGTTTGCAGGGAGCGGATGGCCTCCATCTCCAGCACCCCTTCCACCAGCTTGGCGATCTTGGAGCCAAAGTCCTCGTCCATCCGCTCCTGGCTGATGAGACCGGCTTCGACGAAGGGGTAGATGATGGCGGCCTTGAGGGTGCCGATATCCATGCTGAGCATCTGCAGGATGCCCACCATTTCGATGCCACGCACCAGCAGCTTGCTGGTCAGCGCCTCGTCACCGAGCGTCAGACAATACTGATAGACGGTTCGCAACTGATCCTTTTCACTGTCACTCAAGGAGAGCGAGCTGACCCACTCTTCCAGGGTGAAGTTGTCTTTCAAATGAATATCGCGAACCGCAACCATGGTATCAATCCTTTAAATTATCGGGCCGAAAGCTGTCACTTTCTCCCCTCATGAGATTGCCTCAAATGGGGATATCCAGCGCACTTTTCAAGGCATATTGTCCAGAAAGACAATAGAGCGCACCAACAGGCCCTGCCGAACGACGAGGGTCTAGATTACCCCAATCACATCAGCTCAAACAGACGCAGACACGCCAGATTACATATCCGCATCGCCGTACCGATGAGCAGGATTACTTCATATACACACCAGCTCAAACAGCCGCAGACATGCCAGATTACATATCC
>NZ_JBFODV010000116.1:0-3810 GCF_040908495.1 Aeromonas sp. R1-1
ATCGACTGCCATATGAACCCGGAGCCAGGCAATGGCGGTGCGCCGGTGGCGGGCCAGTCCACCGAAAACGGCACCATGAAGGCGCGGCTCTATCGCCACAATTTCACCGGCGCCCAGCACCAGCTGGTGGGGCTGCGCAATCCTGAACTCGAGCAGGAAAGTCTGGCCCTGCTGCGCTCCAGCGCGACACTCTCCGCCCGTATCGAACCGACGGCCGATAGTCAGCAGCTGGTGGTGCGGGTCGCCAATACCGGCGCGGGCCATGCCCTGCCCACCGGAGTGGCCGATTTTCGTGAACTCTGGCTGGAGCTGACCGTCACCGATGCCAGCGGCAAGCTGGTGCTTGCCAGCGGCCAGCCGGTGGATGGCGCTGTCCCTGAGGATGCGCGGCTGTTCAGAAAAGTATTCGGCGATGCTGAGGGCAAGCCGGTGGGGCTCAAGTTCTGGCGCTACGCCAAGCTCTTGGAAGATACCCGCATTCCGGCCGATGGCTGGCGCGATGAAGCCTGGCCGCTGCCCGCAGATGCCCAAGGGCCCTTCAAGGCCGATATCAAACTCAATTTCCGCACCTACCCCAAGTGGGTCAATGATGCGGTGCGCGCCGCCGAGCCCAGCTTGCCGGAGCCACCCATAGTGCTACTCAATCGGTTGCAACTTACCCTGCAGCCTCTCCCCGTCACGCCCGCTACGGAGCCTCAATCCTGATGTTTGCAAGTTTTCTCATTACTCTGCGCGAGGGGCTGGAAGCCTTCCTGCTGGTCGGCATCTGCCTCTCCTACCTCGCCAAGCTGGGGGCGAGCCGCTACAACAAGTTCATCTATCTGGGGGTGGGGCTTGGCCTTATCGCCTCACTTGTCGTCGCCTTCCTGTTCCAGGTGGTGGTGAGCCAGTTCGAGAGCGAGCGCTACAACCACCTGTTGATGGCGGGGATCCTCATCTTCGCCACTCTGGTGCTCACCTATATGGCGATCTGGATGCAAAAGCAGGCCAAATCCCAGGTGGGAGCCATGACGGCGCGCATCGATGCGGCCATTGATGGCGGCAACCTGTTTGGTCTGGTGCTGCTCGCCTTCCTGGCGGTGATGCGCGAAGGGTTTGAAACCGTGCTCTTCTTCTCCGCCCTGCTCTACTCTGGGCAAGGGGTCGATCTGCAATCCGGCCTGATGGGCGCGCTGGCGGGTCTGCTGGTCTCCATCGCGCTGGTGTGGGGGCTGCTGCGTTCCACCCGCAAGGTGGCGCTGGCTCCTTTCTTCCGCTGGACCGGCTTGCTTATCATCATCATCGCCGCAGGCTTGCTCTCGTCCGCCGTCAACATGTTGCAGGCGGCAGAGATCATCACCTTCTGGACCACGCCGGTGTTCGACATCAGCCACATTCTCGACGATCAGGGGGTATTTGGTACCTTCCTGCGCGCCCTGTTTGGCTACAATGCCTCACCCGCTGGCTTGCAGCTGCTGACCTGGGCCCTCTATCTGGCGATCTTCGTTACCCTCTGGCAGCGCAGCTATCGTCCGCAGGTGAGTGCCGCGACTGGCAAGGGCTGAGCCAACACGCCCTGTGGCAACAAGGGCACGGGGTAACAACACTATTCAGGAGCCGCGCCTTGGCGCGGTTCCCTTATCTATCAAGCAGTTTCGGAATAGGTCATGAGCGATAACAACAAGAAAAGCATTGCAGTGCTGGGCGCTGGCCCCGCCGGTTTGATGGCGGCCTGGCGCCTGCGCCGCGCCGGTTTTGCCGTCACCCTGTTCGAGCAGGAGCCGGTGGTCGGCGGCATGTGCGCCACCCAGACCTTCAAGGGACGCGATGGGGAGTATCGCTTTGACTACGGCGGTCATCGCTTTATCACCAAGAACCCCGAATTGCTCGCCTTTATCGACGAGCTGATGGGGGATGACCTGCTCCACGCCGAGCGCAAGAGCGTCATCCGCTTTGGCGGGCGCACCTATGACTACCCCTTGAACCTGCCCAACCTGCTCAAGACGGCGCCGCTCGCCCTGATGGCCGGTGCGGTAAAAGACTTGCTGCTGTTGCCCTTTAGCAAGAAGCCGGATGATTTTGCCAAGGCCAGCTTTGCCGAGTGGATCCAGAGTCACTTCGGCCGCACCCTCTACCGCCAGTTTTTCGAGGGCTACACCGGCAAGCTGTGGGGCATCAACCCGGACAAGCTCTCCGCCGACTGGGCCGGTCAGCGCATCAGTCTGATCGATCTCAAAGACGTGGCGCGCCGTCTGCTGCCAAGACGCAACGGCAGTATCTCGGTGCGCACCTATGCCCGCAAATACCGCTACCCCAAATATGGCTTCGGCCAGATCTTCACCACTCTGGGGGAGCGACTGGTGGCAGAGGGCGTTGAGCTGAAAACCGGCGCCACCATCACCCGCCTTGATCAGGCTGATGGCCGTATCGAACGGGTTTATTGGAAACAAGATGACGTTGAGCAGAGCGAGCGCTTTGATCAGGTGATCTCCACCCTGCCGCTGCCGCTCACCTGCCAGCATCTTGGCTTGCCGTGCGATCTCCAATACCGCTCGCTTCGCTTCGTCAATATGCCGCTTAAAACAGAGAACCTGTCGGACAACACCTGGCAGTACCTCTCCGATCCCCATATTCTGGCGACCCGTCTGCAGGAGCCGCGCCGCCGCAGCCCCTTTATGGCGCCCCAGGGCCAGACCTCGGTGATGCTGGAGATCCCCTGCAACCCGGGGGATGCCACCTGGCAGGCGCCGCTGGCCGATCTGCGCGGTCGGATCACCGCCGATCTGGCGAGCCTTGGCGTCGATACCCAGAAGCTTGGCGATGAGACCTTCGAAGCCCGTAGCGAATACGCCTATCCGCTGATGGATTTGGGCTATCAGGCACGCCGCAACGAAGCCATCAAGGCGCTGATGCCCATCACCAACCTCATCATGACCGGCCGTCAGGGGACATTTCGCTATATCTTCACCGACACCGCCATGGAGATGGGGATGATGGCGGCCGACATGGTGATCGACGGGGTGGACAGACGCCACGCCATCTTTAACCATCGCAACGAAAATACCGTGATTGAAACCCAGAGCGTGGCCTGAGTGCCGCGCCATTGGCATCACCTATTGGCATAAGTAAGGAGAACAGGATGACCATCCGCCCGGGTTTACTCGCCCTCACCCTGCTGCTGACCCTGAGCGGGCAAGTACAGGCTTACTCTTACGCCGCCGCCGGCAAGGAGCCACTGATCGACGCCCGCGAGGCGCTGCTGGGCGCCGCCACTGACGGCAAGGATGCCAGCGCCACCTTGAGCGAGATTGCCGACGAGCTGAGCTATCTGGAACAGCACCACAAGGTGGAATTGCAAGGGCCGCTGGCAGCCGCCATCAAAGCCAAAGACGCAGCAGCCACCGCTGCCCTGCTCAACCGCGCCTACAAGGCGGAGATCGAGCGCCGCCTCGAAGGGGCCAGCCAGAATCTTGGCGACTACCAGACCGCCAAGGTGTTGGTGGTCAAGAGCAAGCGCTTCCTCGACTTGATCCTCCCATCACTCAGCGAAGGGGATCGCAAGGCGGCCGAGCAGGCGCTGGCCAAGGTGCTGGATGCCATCGGCAACCCAGGGGTATTCGGGGTGGGTGCCAAGCCCGCCGACGCCGCCGCCTTTGCCGCAGCGGAAAAAGCGCTGATGGCCGTGCTGGCGCCGCTTTGATGGCCTCTCATTGATGATGACAGCCCCCCTCATCCCCAACCCTTCTCCCGCAAGGGGAGAAGGGGGGCGTCACCACGGCCGATTACGCTTCGCTAATCGACCCTACTTGCTGCTCTTGTTACTGCTCCCCC
>NZ_JBFODV010000117.1:0-2055 GCF_040908495.1 Aeromonas sp. R1-1
AGCGAGTAATCGCGCTGTGTCCGTTTCACACCTTGTCCCATCGGGTTCTCCATTTATTAGGGGGAAAGGTGTAAACCATATTCAGGACGGGACACTTTAAATAAAAAAGGCATACCGACTGGTATGCCTTATATCACAACTGCGCTTGTTTATTGCGCGTCGAGGTAGCGTTCGGCATCGAGGGCTGCCATGCAGCCGGTACCGGCAGAGGTGATCGCCTGACGGTAGTTGTGGTCGGCCACGTCGCCGGCAGCGAAGACACCTTCAATGCTGGTCTGGGTGGCAAAACCGTCGAGGCCGCCACGTACCTTCAGATAGCCGTTTTGCATCTCCAGCTGGCCATCGAAGATCTGGGTATTGGGCTGGTGGCCGATGGCGATGAAGACGCCCATCAGCGGCAGCTCGCTGGTGCTGTTGTCCTGAGTGTTGCGCAGGCGCACACCGGTGACTCCCATCTGGTCACCCAGCACTTCGTCCAGGGTCTGGTGGGTGTGCAGCACGATGTTACCGCTCGCGACCTTGTCGTGCAGACGCTTGATCAGGATCTTCTCGGCCCGGAACTCGTCGCGGCGGTGGATCAGGTGCACCTTCTTGGCGATGTTGGCCAGATACAAGGCTTCTTCAACTGCGGTGTTGCCGCCGCCGATCACCGCCACTTCCTGATTGCGGTAGAAGAAACCGTCACAGGTGGCACAGGCGGAGACGCCGCGACCCTTGAAGGCCTCTTCGGAGGGCAGGCCCAGATACTTGGCGGAGGCGCCGGTCGCGATGATCAGGGCATCGCAGGTGTATTCGCCGTTGTCCCCTTTGAGGCGGAACGGGCGCTGAGTCAGTTCGACACTGTTGATGTGATCAAACAGGATGCGGGTATCGAACTTCTCTGCATGCTCTTTCATGCGCTCCATCAGGGCAGGGCCGGTCAGGCCTTCCGGATCACCTGGCCAGTTCTCCACTTCGGTGGTGGTGGTCAGCTGACCCCCTTGCTGCATGCCGGTGATGAGCAGGGGATTGAGGTTGGCGCGGGCGGCGTAGACGGCCGCGGTGTAACCGGCCGGGCCTGACCCTAAGATCAGCAATTTGCTGTGAGTGACTTGGCTCATGATGTCATTTCCGGGATGTGATGAGTTTGCGCGATTGTAGGTAATTCGTGATCCGGGGTCAAAGGCTGGTGAGTCGATTGCACTAATCGTGTTCACAAGGGGTGACATGCAAAATAAAGGAATAAAAAAACCGCCCATCGCGGGCGGATTTTCACTCATCTCCAACTGGCGCAGGCCAGCGCAGATCAGTTCAGCAGGGTCAGGGGATCCGTGTAGGCAAGGCCATGTGCCACGGCCACTTCCTTGCAGGTGAGCTTGCCCTCCATCACGTTGAGCCCGTGCAACAGGTTCGGATCGCTCAGCAGTGCCTGACGATACCCCTGCTGGGCCAGCTTGATGATAAAGGGGAGGGTGGCATTGTTGAGCGCCACGGTCGAGGTGCGGGCCACCGCCCCCGGCATGTTGGCGACACAGTAGTGCACCACCTCATCGACAATATAGGTCGGATCCTGGTGGGTGGTGGCGTGGGAGGTTTCCACACAGCCGCCCTGATCGATGGCCACATCGACGATGGCAGAACCCGGCTTCATGCGCGCAATGTGGTCACGGCGGACAAGTTTTGGCGCAGTGGCGCCAGGTACCAGCACGCCGCCAATGACCAGATCGGCCGCCAGCAGATGGCGCTCCAGCGTCTCGCTGTTGGAGTAGACCACTTTGGCCGCTCCCTGGAACTCGTTATCGAGACGGCGCAGGGTATCGACGTTGTTGTCGAGGATGGTCACATCCGCGCGCAGGCCAATGGCCATGCGGGCTGCATTGGAGCCGACCACGCCGCCACCGATGATCACCACCTTGGCCGGTTCGACACCGGGTACGCCGCCGAGCAGCACACCGCTACCACCGCGGGATTTTTCCAGCGCCTGGGCACCCGCCTGAATAGACATGCGACCTGCGACTTCCGACATGGGGGCCAGCAGGGGCAGGCCGCCACGGCCGTCGGTGACGGTTTCATAGG
>NZ_JBFODV010000118.1:0-19024 GCF_040908495.1 Aeromonas sp. R1-1
AGCGAGTAATCGCGCTGTGTCCGTTTCACACCTTGTCCCATCGGGTTCTCCATTTATTAGGGGGAAAGGTGTAAACCATATTCAGGACGGGACACGCACAATAAAAAAGCCCGAGTCGATGACTCGGGCTTTTTGCTGAATGCCGCTTCGATTAGGAGAAGCAGGCCTGCAGCACGTAGAAGATCGCGATAGCCAGAATGGCACCGGCAGGCAGAGTGATGATCCAGGAGACCACGATGTTGCGCAGCACCCCCAGATTCAGCGCCGCAATGCCGCGCGCCAGACCGACACCCATCACAGCACCGACCAGGGTTTGGGTGGTGGAGATGGGCAGACCGGTACCGGAGGCAATCACCACGGTCGCGGCAGTGGCCAGCTGGGCAGCAAAACCACGGCTCGGGGTCAGGTGAGTGATGCCGGTACCGACCGTCGCCATCACCTTCTCGCCCATGGTCGCCAGACCGATCACGATACCGATACCGCCAAGGGGCAGGATCCACCAGGCAATGGCAGCCTGACTGGAAATCTCGCCACCGGAAGCCACGATAGAGGCCACCGCAGAGAGCGGGCCAATGGCGTTGGCCACATCGTTGGAGCCGTGGGCAAAGGCCATGGCACAGGCGGTGATCACCATCAGGATGCCGAACACCTTCTCCACGTTGGCGAAATGCATCTTGCTGTCATCCTGCGGGTTGTACTTCTGGCCGCGAATGTAGATCCAGCCGGCAAACGCCACTGCGATGGAGATGGCGATGGAGAGCAGAATGCCCTCGCCATCGCTCAGGTGCAGACCGACGTGGGTCAGCCCCTTCTTGATGGTCACCAGACAGATCACCAGAGCAGTCAGGAACATGTAGAACGGCACATAGCGCTTGGCGTTGTTCAGGGGATCATCGGTATTGAAGATAAGCTTCTGCACACTGATGAACATGAAGTAGGCAATGACACCTGAGATGGCCGGGGTGATGACCCAGGAGCCGACGATGCCGCCAAACTTGCTCCACTGCACCGCTTCCGGGCCAATGCTCACCACAGCGAAACCGACGATGGCGCCGATGATGGAGTGAGTGGTGGAAACAGGCCAGCCGAAGTAGGAGGCGAGGATCAACCAGGCGCCTGCCGCCAGCAGGGAGGCGATCATGCCGAGCACCAGCAGGTCCGGGCTATCGACAAACGCATTGCTGTCGATGATGCCGTTACGGATGGTGGCCGTCACTTCGCCACCGGCCAGATAGGCACCGGCAAATTCGAAGATCATGGCAATGATGATCGCCTGACGGATGGTCAGGGATTTGGTGCCGACCGATGTTCCCATGGCGTTGGCCACGTCATTCGCGCCAATACCCCAAGCCATCAAAAAGCCGAACAAGGCCGCCACGAGCACCAGAGTGGTGCCGTAATTCGCGATAATGTCCATTAGTAGTGTTTACCCAGTCAGTCGATTACGAACGAGCCAGCATCAGTTCCAGACGGGCGCCTACGCGCTCGGCCTGATCTGCCAGGTCACCTACCCATTCGAGGATCTTGTAAAGGAACATCACATCGATCGGATTGTAATTGTGCTCAACCGCTTGCAGCTGTTGGCGCAGTCCGATCTGCATGGTGTCTGTATCGTCCTCGATCAGATCCAGCTGGTGGATCATCTCGGCAACCATTTCCACTTCCCGTCCTTTGAAGCCGGTCTCGAGCAGCTCGTCGAGCTCCCCGATCGCTTTCTCGGCCTGAGCGGTCGCATCAATACAACGTTTGAGGTAAGCCATGAAATCCGTCCGCATTTCGGCGGGGAACTCCATGCGACGACCAAGCATGCGACCGGAGATATCCTTGGCACGGTTGGCAATCTTGTCTTGCTGGGTCAACAGCTCCAGCAGGTCGGTACGTGCAACCGGCAGGAACAGGCCGCGAGGCAGTTTCAGACGGATTTCACGTTTGAGGGTATCTGCCTCTTTTTCCAGCTGGGCGATCTGCTGCCGGATCTTCTCGGCATCTTCCCAACGGTCTTCGGCAACGGCGTCAAAGAAGGGAACCAACTGCTGGGAGCACTGGTGAACCTTGACGATATGCTTCTGCAGCGGCTTGATGGGGGACTTGGCAAAAAGCCCCAAAATAGTATTTACTGGCATGGCCAAACCTGTGTCGGTGAAAAAACACTCGATACGATTTTATGAGGCGCGCATGGTAACCGAACTGCGCCCTCAATTAAACCGCGAATTAATCTAGTCGTCTCGCGGGCATTATATCCCCGCGACCCGAATCCTGCCCCCCAAAGTTGCCTGCCAGCCCGGAATGACTATGCAAACTGAGATCGAAATAAAGTTTTTTGTCGCCAGCGACATTCAACCAGAGTTATCCAACTTGCTGAATTCTCTTGAGATTAAAGAATCATCCCAACAGCAGCTCGGCAACGTCTATTTCGATACGCCGACCCTTGCCCTGCGCCAGTTGGAGATGGGTTTGCGGATCCGCCGCTGCGATGCCTTCGCCGAACAGACCATCAAATGCCGCGGCCAGGTGGTGGGCGGCCTGCACGCCAGACCCGAGTACAACACCCCTGTCAGCGGCGATCTGCCGACCCTCTCGGCCTTTCCCGATGAGATTTGGCCGACTCTGACCGAGCGCGACCACATTCAGCAGCAGCTGGTCGCCCAATTTCGCACCGACTTCCTGCGCCGCCACTGGTTGATCGCCTTCGAGGGGGCCGAGATTGAACTGGCCTGGGATCAGGGAGAGATAGTCGGCAGTCAGGGGCGCACAGCGATCAACGAGCTGGAACTGGAGCTCAAGTCGGGCGATACCACAGCGCTGTTTGCACTGGCGCAGCGCCTCGCCCGGCTGGGTGGAGTGCGTCTGGGGGCGCAATCCAAGGCGCAGCGCGGTTATCGACTGGCTGGTCTTGGCAAACCGCTGGCCCTGCAGGCGCTGATCGAACATGAAGGTATGGATGGCACAACGGGGGTAAGCGAGGGGCTGCGCCACTGGCAGCATCACGAGCAGCTCTGGCTGGAGCATCCTCAGGATAAAGGCATTCAACAGCAGGCACTCGCAGCCCTGTGCCAAGGGATCGATCTGGTCGCCCGCAGTGCGGCCACGCTGCCACAACCAGCGCCCTGGCTACCCGCCCTGACCAACCTGCAAGCCCATCTGCAAGCCCAGTCGGACGAGCATGACGAGTGGCCTGCCGAGCTTGCCGATCTCTTCCTCTATCCGGCGTATGTCGAGTTGCAACTGGCCATCGCCGCCTGGCTGCATCACGCAGCCTGAGCGTGGCCATACCGGTACTAAAGGTCGGAAATAAAGGCCAGAAACAAAAGCCGAAAACAAAACGGGTGAGCCTTGGCTCACCCGTTTTGCATTACAGCAGGTTGAGCTGCTGCATGGCGCTGCGAATGCGCTCGCGAGTCGCCTCCGACAGCGGCATCACTGGCAGGCGGCACTCCTCGCTGCAGAAACCGAGCAGGGAAGCGGCATACTTGGCACCAGCCGGGCTCGGCTCGGCAAACATCGCCTGATGGAGCGGAATCAGCTTGTCTTGCAGCTCACGCGCTTCTTGCCACTTGCCCGCCAGCGCCAAATTTTGAACCTCGGCCACCAGCTTGGGGGCCACGTTGGCGGTCACAGAGATACAGCCCTGACCGCCGCCGATGTTGTAAGCAACCGCAGTGGCATCCTCACCGGAGAGCCAGGCGAAGGGCTTTTTGATCAGCTGGCGCTCGGTCCAGGGGCGGGCAAGATCGCCAGTGGCGTCTTTCACCCCGGCAATACGCGGCAGTTCCGCCAGACGGGCCAGGGTCGCGGGTTGCACGTCGACGATGGCGCGCGGCGGGATGTTGTAGACGATGATCGGCTTGGCGGTGGCATCGTGGACCGCCTTGAAGTGGTGGTAGAGCCCCTCCTGATTGGGGCGGTTGTAGTAACCGGCCACATGCAGAGTGGCATCGGCGCCCACCCGCTCGGCATGGAGGGTGTACTCGATGGCTTCGACCGGATTGTTGGAACCGGCCCCGGCAATCACCGGAATACGACCTGCGACCTGCTTGACCACCAGCTCCACCACCCGGCAGTGCTCGTCGTGGGTCAGGGTCGGGCTTTCGCCAGTGGTGCCCACCGGCACAATGCCGTGAGTACCCTGCTCGATATGCCACTCAACCAGACGCAGCAGCGCCTCTTCATCCAGCTTTCCCTGTCGAAACGGGGTGATCAACGCAACGATTGAACCTTGAAACATGGGATCTCCTTCTCCTAAATGACGCGCATATGGCAATAAAAAACCCCGGTACGATGTGCGCAACCGGGGTTTGAAGCTTCTCAGGGATGAGAGGTTACGCGCGAACGTCGGCAGGCCCGAATTTCAGGCTTTTTTTGTGCTTTCGTTTCAACCCGTTGAACCGCATTTCGTCATCTCTGGTCAAAAAATGGTGTCTGGGCATATTTCGGGAACACGGCATAAATGTCAAGGCGAAAGGGGCTATGTATAATGGCCGCCCAAAATTGCGTGGAGAGACCCGATGAGCAGCCCAATCAGTGCCGTCAGCCAGATGCTGGAACGAAACCAAGCCCTCTTTGTCGGCAAGCGGCTACTTGTCTGTGGCGCGCTGGAGGATGACTACCCCCGCCAGCTGGCGAGCCTGGCCCGGACCCTGACCGTCTTTACCACCGATTACTGCTACTACCGCAGCCAGCAGGCCGCCCTCGGCGAGGCTATCCTGTTCGACCACCAGCTCGGTGGCACCCCGCGCTTCGATGCCCTGTTGCTGCTGATGCCCAAAGCCAAGGCCGAGGCACAATATCTGCTGGCCATGATGACCCCCTTGCTGGAAGCGGGTGCCGATCTGTTCCTCGCCGGTGAAAACCGCGGCGGCATCAATGGCGCCGACAAGCTGCTGGCCCCCTATGGCGAAAAGCCGATCAAGCGCGATTCGGCCCGCCGCTGCTCGCTCTATCACGGTGAGCTCTGCAAACCGGTCGCCCCGTTCGATCTGGATAGCTGGTTTGGCCGCTACCAGTGCAAGGCGGGTGATACCGAGCTTACCGTGCTGGCACTGCCCGGCGTATTCAGCGCCGCCGAGCTGGATCTCGGCACCCAGATGCTGCTGGCCGCCGTGCCGCCGATGAAGGGCGAGCTGCTCGATTTCGGCTGCGGCGCCGGGGTGATTGGGTCTGTGCTGGCCAAGCGCAATCCGGATCTGCAGGTCAACATGGTGGATATCAGCGCGCTGGCGCTCGAATCGAGCCGCCGCACCCTGGCGATCAACGGTCTGCAGGGCAAGGTCACCGCTTCCGATGTCTACTCGGATGTCTCCACCCGTTTCCAGCACATCGTCTCCAACCCGCCATTCCATGCGGGTCTCAAAACCTTCTATGCGGCAACCGAGCAGTTCCTGGCCAAGGCGCCGGAATTTTTGCTGTCAAATGGTTCGCTGACCATTGTTGCCAACGCCTTCTTGCGCTACCAGCCTATACTGGAGACACACTTCAAACGGACTGAAGTGATCAGCAGTGATGCCAAATTCAAGGTCTATCTGAGCAAAGTGTAATTAAGTGTAAGCAGTACAAGAAAACAGCTAGAGAGCCCCATACGGGATCTGGTAAGGTACTAAGAGCACGATAAAAACCACCCCTTTAGGGGTGTTTTTATGCCGAGCTTTGAAAACCTTTTCATGTTGTTCATTCAGGGAGAGAAATACGATGGCAGGCATATTGACCATGATCCTGGCTGGTGGCGAAGGTACTCGCCTGCAGCCTCTGACCACTACCCGCAGCAAGCCTTCCGTCCCCTTTGGTGGCAGCTACCGGCTGATCGACTTTGTCCTCAACAACTTCGTCAACGCCGACTTTCTGCGCATCTATGTACTGACCCAATTCAAATCCCAGTCCCTCTACCTGCACATGAAGAAGGGCTGGAATATCGTCGGCATCACCGACCGCTTTATCGACCCTATCCCGGCCCAGATGCGGATGGGCAAACGCTGGTATGACGGCACCGCCGATGCTATCTACCAGAACCTCGGTTTTATCGAGCGGGCCGAACCGGATCACGTCTGCATCTTCGGCTCCGACCACATCTACAAGATGGATGTGAGCCAGATGGTCACCTTCCACAAGCAGAAGAACGCCGCCATGACGGTCGCGGCACTTCGCATGCCCATCGAAGAAGCGAGCGCCTTCGGGGTGATCGAGGTGGATGCCGAAGGGCGGATGATCGGCTTTCAGGAGAAACCGAAACAGCCGAAACACATTCCCGGCGATCCCACCCAGGCACTTGTCTCCATGGGCAACTACATATTCGAGACCGAGGCGCTTTGCCGCGAGTTGAAGCGGGATGCCGCCGAGGAGAACTCCAGCCACGACTTTGGCAAGGATGTGATCCCGAGCCTCTACCCGCGCGCCCCCGTCTATGTCTATGACTACAGCACCAACGTCATCCCCGGCGAGAAACCGCACGTCTACTGGCGGGATGTGGGCACCCTCGACTCTTACTGGCAAGCGCACATGGACCTGGTGGCCGACAATCCCCCCTTCTCCCTCTATAACCGCAAGTGGCCCCTGCACACCCACTATCCGGCGCTGCCGCCTGCCACCTTCATCGACAGCGACGAGTGCAAGGTGAAGATTGCCAACTCGCTGATCTCCGCCGGTTGCTTCATTCAGGGCAGCCAGATCCAGCGGTCCATCCTCGGTTTCCGCTGCAATATCGGCGCGTGCAGCCATATCAGTGAGTCCGTGCTGCTGGGGGACGTGAAGATTGGTGAAGGGTGCTCCATCCGGCGCGCGATTATAGATAAAAATGTTGAAATTGCGCCCGGCACCGTTATCGGTGAAAATCTGGACCACGATAGAGAGCGATTTACCGTATCCGAAGGCGGTATTGTGGTGGTACCTAAGGGAGCAAGAGTTGGCTATTAACCCACTGAAAATCCTGTTTGTTGCCTCGGAAGTTGAGGGGCTGGTCAAGACCGGGGGCCTGGCCGATGTCGCCAGAGCCCTGCCGATGTACCTGGCCCAGAAGGGGCATGATGTCAGGATCATGCTCCCCTTCTACAAGACGATAAAGCGACGGGATGAGGCCAGACTGGTGGCGTCACGCTGGTTGCCAACCCACCCCGGGCTGCCTGATATCGGTTATCGCATCTACCAGATGGAGCTGGATGGCGTCTGCGTCTATCTGCTCGACTGCCCGCAATATTTCGATCGTCCCCAGCTCTACGCCGAGAACAATCAGGCCTATCCGGATAATGGCGAGCGCTTTGCCTTCTTCTCGGCCGCGGCCCTCCATGCCTGCGAGCAGCTCGGCTTTGCCCCTGATATCGCCCACTGCAATGACTGGCACACCGGCCTGCTGCCACTGCTGCTGAAAACCCGTCACGCCCACAACCCCTTCTTCCAGCAGACCCGCAGCGTAATTAGCATTCACAATGCGGCGTTTCAGGGGGTGTTTGGCCGCGAGCAATTCTGGGCCATGCCCGAGATCGCCGACTACGAACGCCGCATCAACTACGACTACGGCCACGTCAATCTGCTCAAATGCGGGGTGCTCTACGCCGACAAGATCAATGCGGTCAGCCCCAACTATGCCCAGGAGCTGCTGACTCACCTCGGCGCCCACGGCATGGCGCATATCTTCCAGCAGCGGGCGGCGGATCTCTGCGGCATACTCAACGGCTGCGACTACAAGGACTGGGATCCTGAGTTCGACGAATTCCTGCCTGCGACCTACAGCATCGACAACATGGCTGGCAAACAGATCTGCAAAGAGAGCCTGCAACAGGAAGCGGGGCTGGCCGTGGCGGACTTGCCCATCTACGGCATGGTTTGCCGCCTGACCGAGCAAAAGGGCGTTCCCCTGCTGCTCCCTGCGCTGGAGAAATTCCTCCACCATCAGGTACAAGTGGTGATCGTCGGCTCTGGCGATCCTGCGCTCGCCACGCAACTGCAAACCATGGCCCGGGATTATCCGGGCAAGCTCGCCTTCATCAACACCTATGACGATCGGCTGGCTCATCTGGTCGAAGCCGGTGCCGACTTTTTCCTGATGCCCTCGCTGTTCGAGCCTTGCGGCCTCAACCAGATGTACAGTCTCGCCTATGGCACCCTGCCACTGGTGCGGGCCGTGGGTGGTCTGAAAGATACCGTGGTGGATTGGGATGCCGATCCCGAACATGCCACCGGCTTCTGCTTCAACGATCCGACTGCCGCTATCCTGCTCGATACCATGCGCCGCAGCCTGCTCTATTTCCTGCAGGACAAAGAGCGTTTTGCCAAGGTGCAGCGCAATGCCATGAGCACCCGCTTCAACTGGCCTGACTCAGTCACCCAGTATGAACGGATGTATCAGAACGCATTGGGCCGTTACTGAATGCCAAACGTCAGCTGATTGCTGAAGTTTTGTACCCTTGACTTCACTTTGAGCGTCAACAGCGAAAAAAGTCCCCTTTGGCTGTTGACGCTCCCCCAAAACTCTATAGAATCCCCCTCCGCAGTGATGCGAAGGTGGCGGAATTGGTAGACGCGCTAGCTTCAGGTGTTAGTGTCCCACGGATGTGAGGGTTCGAGTCCCTCTCTTCGCACCAATACTGCCATGCTGATTCAGCAGCATGTAAATCCAACTAGAAAACCCGAATGTGCGAAGGTGGCGAAATTGGTAGACGCGCTAGCTTCAGGTGTTAGTGCCCCCCGGGTGTGAGGGTTCGAGTCCCTCTCTTCGCACCATGCTTCTCCAGACAGCATGTAAATCAAAACTGGTAACACAATGTGCGAAGGTGGCGGAATTGGTAGACGCGCTAGCTTCAGGTGTTAGTGTCCCACGGATGTGAGGGTTCGAGTCCCTCTCTTCGCACCATGCTTTATCCAGACAGCATGTAAATCCAGACTGGAAACCCGAATGTGCGAAGGTGGCGGAATTGGTAGACGCGCTAGCTTCAGGTGTTAGTGCCCCCCCGGGTGTGAGGGTTCGAGTCCCTCTCTTCGCACCATGCTTCTGACATGTAAAAACAGAGCAATGCGCTCCAACCGCATTTAAAAACCAGCTGGAGAAAAGCAGTGTGCGAAGGTGGCGGAATTGGTAGACGCGCTAGCTTCAGGTGTTAGTGTCCCACGGATGTGAGGGTTCGAGTCCCTCTCTTCGCACCATTCATTACGCAAAAGGCCCATCACGAAAGTGATGGGCCTTTTGTTTTTACTCCTTGTTATGGCTATGCTTTTGACGACTCACCGCTCATCGTCATGCCAAGGAACGCATATGATACTGGATACCGATATTCACAACTTTTACGAACATCTGGTGCTCAAGGAGATTGAGAAACAGGGGCTGCAGCAAAAGCTCAACAGCGATCAGATGGCCGACCTCTGCTGCCTCACCCTCAACCAGCTTCCGGCCCACTATATTCGCCACAATGTCGACATGATCTACTTCCTGACCGACGCCAAGCGTACCGAAATGGAGAAACTGGTGGTCGAATCGCTCAAGGTGGCACAGCAGAAGATCAAGCAGGCTCCCGTCAAAAGCTCATAACCATGGCTGCTGCCAGAGCAGGGTGACGATACCGGTCAACCCGGCCACTGGCAGCAAGATCAAGGCGGGGCGCAATCCGGGCTCCAGCATCACCCAGGCAGCCAGCAGAAAACCTACACTCCAGGTGCCGTACTCTTTATCCTGACCCCATGCGAGTACGGCCACCGCCACCAGCAACATCATACCCCGCAATATCCAGCGCATTGTTTTCTCCCCAACCAACAATTGATAATAATTATCATCTTCATCTATTGGGGATGCAAGTGGCGTCACAGGAAAGCTTCGTATGTGACCCTTTGTGTCAACAGGCCGCTCAAAAACGGGTTATGAGATCAACTAATTTGTGATTTTTTCAATCAAATGTGCATTTTTGCCAATTTGATGGGGCTTTAACCCTTCGGGTTTGTGGTAGATTGCGGCCTCTTTTTGGGTTGCCTCCTCGGGATCGATGTATCCACAGGACGAGAGGGAGTGACCTTGGCGAGCAAGAGTTTAGGAAGTATCTATGCAAAACCAACAAAACCACATCCGACTACCGGGCATGGCACAGGTGTTTACCTGTCTGGCCATTTTCCTGGCCCTGGCATTCTCGTTCACCAGCGTGCTCGATCTGCCGATCCAGCTGGCGCTGTTCATCGCCTGGTTCGTCATCATGGGACTTGGCATCAAACTCGGCCACGATTACAAATCCCTGGAGCAGGCTGCCGTTGACGGCGTTGCCAAGGGGATGGGGGCCATCCTGATCCTGGTCTCCGTCGGAGCCCTGGTCGGCACCTGGATTGCCGGTGGCATAGTCCCCAGCATTATCTACTTCGGCCTCAAGGTGATCCACCCGTCCATCTTCCTGCTGGCAACCCTGATCATCTGCTCCCTGACCTCGCTGGCCACCGGCACCTCCTGGGGCTCTGCCGCCACCGCCGGTATCGCCATGATGGGGATCGGCCACAGCCTCGGCGTGCCTGCGCCGCTGGTAGCCGGTGCCGTGCTCTCCGGCGTCTACTTCGGTGACAAGCTCTCTCCGCTCTCCGACTCAGTAGTGCTGGCTTCGACCATGTCCAACGTCGACGTGGTGGAGCATATCAAGGGGATGCTGCCCATCAGCCTGCTCTCCTATGTCATCACCGCCGTGCTGTTCACCGTGGTGGGCATGCAGTATTCGGGCAACGTCAGCCTGGAGCAGGTCAATCTGGTGATGGAGGCCCTCGACAACCAGTTCAACATCACTCCGCTGGCCATAGTCCCCGTAGTGCTGGTGCTGGGTCTGCTGGCCAACCGCAAACCCGCCTTCCCGGTGATCAGCTTCGGCGCCCTGCTGGGCCTGATCTGGGCCATCGCCTTCCAGGGCATGGATCCGGTCAAGGCGATGCACTCGGCTTATAGTCCATTTGCCATCACCTCCGGCATCGACTTTATCGACAACATTCTCGGTCGCGGCGGCATGGAGTCCATGCTGGGTTCGGTTGCGGTCATCATCTTCGGTCTCGGGTTTGGCGGCCTGCTGGAGAAGGTCGGTATTCTGGAAGTGATCGCCAGCGCCTTCGAGAAGCGCATCAATAGCGTCGGCAGCCTGACCAGCCACACCATCGGCACCGCGTTTCTGGCCAACGTGTTCGGCTCGGCCATGTATGTGTCGCTGATCCTGACCCCCAAGATCATGGCCAAAAACTACGACCGACTGGGACTGGCGCGCAAGAACCTCTCTCGCAACGCCGAGTTTGGCGGCACCCTCACCTGCGGCATGGTGCCCTGGAGCGACAACGGCATCTTCATGGCCGGGGTTCTGGGGGTGGCAACCCTCGACTACCTGCCCTACATGTGGCTGAGCTTCACCTGCATCATTGTTACCATCACCCTCGCCTACATGGGCAAGGCAGTGAACCGGATCCCGCTGGTCGCGGCGGCAAGCTCCCGCTAAGCCATTCTGCAAACAACAAAGGCGCCATCGAGGCGCCTTTGTTGTTTCAGAGAAATGCTGTTTGATGGAGCGCACTGGGCACCACAAACAAAAACAGCCCTCGTTGCCGAGAGCCGTTTCATCAGGCCGATAACGCCGATCAGATGGAGAAGCTGGAGCCACAGCCACAGGTCGTGGTGGCGTTGGGGTTGGTCACGGTAAAGCGTGAACCTTCCAGACCCTCGGTGTAATCCACACTGCCGCCTACCAGATATTGCAGGCTCATGGGATCGATCACCATGGTGACGCCATTCTTCTCGACTACGGTGTCCCCGTCGTTGATCTTCTCATCAAAGGTAAAGCCATACTGGAAACCGGAGCAGCCCCCACCCGTGATGTATACCCGCAGCTTCAGCTCGGGATTCTCTTCCTCGGTGATCAGGTTCTTCACCTTGTTGGCCGCCGCATCCGTCATCTGGATGGGCAGCGGGGCTTCTGCTACTGCACTCATTACTGACCTCACAACCATTAGATCCACAAACATGGAAACCGCGAAATTATCCAATACCCGACCATTCAGTTCAAGTATTCACCACGTTTAACCGGCCGCGGGAACCGGAGCAGGCGGTGCAGCGACCAGCGGCTTGATCACCTCACCCCACTCAACCAGCAGCTCTTGCGCCGGTTGCCTGCCGTCCTTGTTGATGGTGACACGGATCCGATCCGGCACAAAGCCTTCCGGCAACTGCCAATTCCCTTCCAGCAGCTGGAAATAACGCAGGGCATAACGCCACTCGCTCACCTTCATTCCGAGATCGCGACCGGTCAGCGTCTTCGGCTTGTCAGCCAGGCTCCCCTCGACCCGGATCTGCACCTGACCACGGAACAGCTCCCGCTTTTTGGCGGGCTGGGTCAGGGCGAGACGATAGTGGTAGCGACCGGGAATGCTGGTCTCCTGCAGAGTCAGGTTGTCGATCACTACCCCCACCTGTTCGCCGGTGGGGCGCATGATCCGCTCGAAAAAGGCCAGCTGGCGCTTGAGCTCCTGCACCTGCGCCTCCTGACTCTTCAAGGTGGTCTGCAACTGCTCGAAGGCCGCTTTCTGGGTCGCCAGCTGGGTATCTTTCACCCCCAATTCGGTCTTGAGCTGGCCGATGGCCTTGCCCTGACGATCCAGCGTCTCCTGCTGTACCACCAACAGACTGCTCTGGGCCAGCTCCTGACGGTTACCGACAAAGTAACCAATGAGCCCGCCAACGGCTAACACGACCAATAACTTCAATAGATTGGACATAGCCCCTCATCCCGTTATCACGCCATTTACGGCAGCGCCTCTCCCTTCACTATACCGCCCTGACCGGGGCCAAAGACGATAAAGGGAAAAATTAACTGGCCGTGGCGCTGCCATCACCCCGCTTTTGACGCGCGGCGAGCCGTAAAGTTCGCTCCAGGATCTGGGAATAGATCGGTCGGCCACCCAGCCACTGGGCAACCAGAGTCGCCCCAACCGTGGTAATCATCATCGGCAGGATCAGCTGATAGTTGTCGGTCATCTCGGTGACCAGCACGATACCCGTGATGGGGGCGCGCACGGTGGCAGCAAAGAGAGCCCCCATTCCGGCGATGGCAAAGGCGCCGGGCTCGATGCCAAGCTCCGGAAACGCCGCATGAAACAGATGGCCGAACACCACGCCAAACAGGGTGCCCAACGCCAGGGTCGGCGCAAACACCCCGCCAGGGGCACCGGAGCAGAAGCAGATGAGGGTCGCAACCAGCCGCACCGAGAAGATGAGGAACAGGGTCGCCATCGCATACTCATCCCCCATCAGATGGGGAATAAGCTCGGTGCCGCCCCCCGTCACCGCGGGAGCAAACAGCGACAGCACGCCAAACGTTCCGGCGACCAGCATGCCGATGGCCACAAAACGGTGGCGCTTGTTCTGATGCAACGCCAGATAACCATCCTGACAGGCCAGCACCAGCTTGTTGAAGACAAAACCGAGCACCCCGAAGGTGGCTCCCATAAAAAGGAACAGCCAGAGCGCCTTGAGGGCGGGCGCATCGTAGTGGGGCAAGGTGATCACCGCCCCCTGCCCTTTCATGTTCTGCAACATCAAGGTCGCCATGATGGCGGAGATCCCCACCGCCTTGATGGCCAGAAAGGAGTAGCGGAATTGCGGTCGCATCTCCTCCATCACGAACAGGATGCCTGCCAGTGGCGCATTGAAGGCTGCCGCCAGACCGCCCGCCGCACCGGCTGCCAACAGGGCGTGGCCATGCTCCTTTGGCAACCGGAAGATATCCGCCACCATCTTGCCGAGGTTGCCGCCGATCTGTACCGAAGGCCCCTCCCGCCCCAGCACCATACCGGAGCTCAGGGTACAGATGCCGCCGAAGAACTTGACCGGCAACACTCGCCACCACCGTACCGGGCGCAGATCGTCCATCGCCCCCTCGATCTCGGGAATGCCGGAGCCCCCCGCTTCCGGGGCAAAGGTATGAGTGAGGAAGTAGCCGACAAATCCCAACAAGGCGCTGAAGCCAAAGCCAAGCAGACCGAGCTGCCACCAGGGACGGTCTGCCAGCAAATCGACACGTTGTTCTGCCAGCCAGTGGACACCCGATTCGAACAGGCCGCACACCAGTCCGGCCAGGGTGCCGACCAGCGCCGCCAGCAGCAGCACCAGCAAGGGCATCTTGTCTTGCCGGATAATGCGGGAAAGCGGCCCCCGCGAAGAGGCATCTGCTTCAGAGGAGAGAGCTTGTTGCGCCATCTTGTTACACCAACTTGGAAAAACCATATCGTCAGCTAGCTGAGATCAGGATCACCCGGCGCGTTGCTCGGCTGCCCAGGGCTGGGGCTTTCTGCTATAGTCGGCCCGTTAAATTTTTGTCACGGGAGCAGACCGAGAGTCCGGGTGGCGAGAGCGCAAAGCATACTCCTGATGCTCCGGCCTGCCGAGTCTCAATCGGCTGCAATCCCTTGTGTGACGACCAAAATCCCATTAAGGATGATCCATGTCAAAATCAGATCAGCTGTTTGAACAGGCCCGCCAGACCATTCCGGGTGGCGTCAACTCACCGGTCCGCGCCTTCAATGGGGTCGGCGGCACGCCCCGCTTCATCGATCATGCCGATGGCGCCTACCTCTATGATGTGGATGGTCAGGCCTACGTGGATTACATCGGCTCATGGGGCCCCATGCTGCTGGGTCACAACCACCCCGCCATCAAAGCCGCCGTCATCAAGGCCGTTGAGAAGGGACTGAGCTACGGTGCGCCGACCGAGATCGAAGTGCTGATGGCCGAGAAAGTCCGCCAGATCGTCCCCTCCATGGAGCAAGTTCGGATGGTCAACTCCGGCACCGAAGCCACCATGAGCGCCATCCGTCTGGCCCGCGGCTACACCGGCCGCGACAAGATCGTCAAATTCGAGGGCTGCTACCACGGCCACGCCGACTCTCTGCTGGTCAAGGCCGGTTCCGGCGCCCTAACCCTGGGTCAACCCAACAGCCCGGGCGTTCCAGCCGATTTCGCCAAACACACCCTGACCTGCGTCTTCAACGATCTGGATTCGGTGCGTGAAGCCTTCACCCAGTACGGCAGCGAGATCGCCTGTATCATCGTCGAGCCGGTCGCAGGCAACATGAACTGCATCCCGCCGGTCCCCGGCTTCCTGGAAGGGCTGCGCGCCATCTGTGACGAGTTCGGAGCCCTGCTGATCCTGGACGAAGTGATGACAGGCTTCCGCGTCTCCTTGCGCGGTGCCCAGGGTCACTACAACATCGACCCGGATCTCACCACTCTTGGCAAGATCATCGGTGCCGGCATGCCGGTGGGCGCCTTCGGCGGCAAGAAGAAGGTGATGCAACACATCGCACCGACCGGCCCTGTCTATCAGGCGGGAACTCTCTCCGGTAACCCGGTAGCCATGGCTGCCGGTCTGACCATGCTGGATCTGCTGCTGGAGCCGGGTCTCTATGAGCAGCTGAGCGCCAAGACGGCTCGTGTTGCCGAGGGACTGAAGGCGGCCGCAGCCAAACACGGTATCCCGCTCGCCATCAACTATGTGGGCGGCATGTTCGGCTTCTTCTTCACCGACGAGCCCGAAATCACCCGCTACGAGCAGGTTACTCGCTGCGATATGGAACGCTTCAAGCGCTTCTACCATCTCATGCTGGAAGAGGGTGTCTATCTGGCGCCGAGCGCCTACGAGGCGGGCTTCCTGTCACTGGCTCACGGTGACAAGGAGATCGAACATACCCTTGCTGCCGCCGAACGCAGCTTCGCCAAGCTGGCTGGCTAAATCGCCGCTGGTTGTCGCAAAGGGCCCGTCATGGGCCCTTTTCTTTTGCAGTGCCTTCATCACCAGACAGGGCATCGATACGCCCAGTTCTGGTGCATTCCCTCTTCGTCACTCACCAATTTGTCATCCTCTGGTGCAACTTGCCCTGCCATCCCTGTCATAAAGCAGGCCCACTATTTGCACATTCACCACAAGAGCCCACGTCACCGAGGTCCATATGGCAGAGATGAGCCCTATCGATGTGCTGCGGCGCTATCAGGAGTATCAGGAGGAGTTGACCCCGCTACTGCAGGGGCTGCTCAGCGCCCCCCTTGTCTCGCTCAAGGGGTATCCCTTTGTCGTCAGCATTGACCACTATCAGGGGCCGATGTGCATCCAGCCTGCGGCACCGGCGGCCCATAACCGGCTGCACCTTATCGTGCAGGGGCAAGGACGGGAGATCACCGTCTGTCTGAATCAGCTGATTGGCTGGTTGATGGGAGACAGGGAGCGCCGCCGCGCCATGCCCTGGTTCAAAGCGGTCTATGTGGTGCTCAGCATGGCGCTGTTTTTGATCGTCGCCACCCTGATCTGGCACGGGCTGGAGCAGCTCTACCAGCTATTGTGCGGCGAGCAGCAGAACCAGCTCGGCGCCTTTAGCGCCATTATCTTCCTGACGCTGGCACTGGCAGTGTTCGATCTGGGCAAGACCATTCTGGAAGAGGAGGTACTGCTGCATAAGGATATCTTCCGCCACAGCGCCATTCGCCGCACCATCACCCGCTTTATCGCCGCCATTCTGATCGCGGTCTCCATCGAGGGGCTGTTGCTGCTGTTCAAGGGTTCGCTCGGCCAGAGCGAGCTGCTCTGGCCTGCGGTCGGGGTGATGGGGTGTGCGGTGGGGTTGCTGCTGGCGCTTGGTCTCTATGTCTATCTGGGGGCCAAGGCCGAAGCGGCACTGGTACAGGCTAGCCTGCGCTCTCCACCGCCAGTTGCACAGGGGAGCGACGCGCCGCCCGCCAGGAGGCGTACATGGTCCAGGAGGTATAGATGACGATAAAGGCAACCAGCCACTTCAGCATCTCCATATCCATGGATTTGACCAGCATGGCGGCCAGCACCACACCGATGGGACCGAAGATGGCTACCGCCAGCACCGCCTTGGCATCGAACGCCCCTTTGCGGATAAAGGTGCCTGCGGAGAAGACGCTAAGCACGGCGGTGGAGCCCATCATAATGGGAAACGCCGCCAGCGGATTCATCCCCAGCAGATAAACCAACGTCATGCAGGGGGCAAACAGGCCGATACCGACATTCATCAGCACCCCGAAGATGAAATTGCCAAGCAGGGCGATCGCCAACTTGTAGCCGCTGAGCCCCATCGCATCGCCGCCTACAGGGAAAAGCCCCAGCAAACCGGCAAAGATAAGCCCTGCGACGACCAGTAAGGAAATGGCCATCACCAGCCGGATGGTCTGCCGATCAAACGAAGCCACATGACGAGCCCCCCAGGCTGCGCCAGCTGCGGCGGCCATCATCATGCTGATCAGCGTCAGCGGCTCCACCGCTACTGCGCCGACGAAGATCAGCGACTGAGTCACGGTCGGCAGCACACACTGCCCATTGAGGGTACCCGGCAGCACCCGGTCATCGATCAGCTTGAACTGCTTGTAGCAGGCGGTCTTTACCGCAAAGCTGCCCACCCCCAGGGTATCGAGGAAGTTGGCAACCCCACCGATCAACGCCACCGGCCAGAAGGGGGTCTCCTCAAAGGATCCACTCTGCTTCTTCCGCCAGCAGGCTTGCACCAGCATAAAGATGAATACGAGGCCTCCGGCTATAAAAACCAGCCGTAAAATATCAACTAACATAGGGGTTTCTCCTGCAACGGGCGGCGATTCTAAGGCAAGCAGCAGAAAAAATCTTGACCGGAATTAAGCAATGCACACGACACACCTCTGCGAGGCGAAATATTTATCAATAGACTCCGAACGACTCTGCTAATACTTGTTACTGAGGCCAACAGGCCGGGTCCTGAGCACGTTGTTATGGTCCTTTCGCGACGACCACTTGTGCCAAAGGACATAATAAAAAAGAGGGCCGGTAGTGATACCGACCCTCTTTCTGTATCTGGCCGAGGCGCTGGGCCCTCGACCATGGCAACTGCTTATTGAATGCTCTTGCCAGCACGCACGTCCTTGATAAAGCTCTTCAGGCTGGCCAAATCCCGTGGTGCACCACGCAGGATCTGATCACCGATGATGAAGGCCGGGGTACCGGAGATACCGAGCGCTTCAGCCAACGCACGGTTGGTACCGAGGTTCTGGTCAATGCTGCCATCCTTGATCTTGGCCTCTACCTTGCTCCAGTTAACACCGGCCTCTTCTGCCACCTTCTTGACCTGCGCTTCATCGGAGAGCGGGCCCTGATGGGCATAGAGCTTCTCATGGAAAGCTTGGTACTTGTCGGGCTGACCCAACTGAACGGCCAGTGCGGCACGCGCGGCGAAATAGGAGGTTTCGCTCAGAATGGGGAACTGCTTGTAGATGTACCGGATGCCTTTGTCTTCCGACATCAGCTGCTTGACCAACGGATGGGCCCGCTTGCAGTAACCGCAGTTGTAATCGAAAAACTCCACAATGGTCAGCGACGCCTTCGGATTCCCCATCTCGGGATCCTGATTGGCATAAAGCTGCTTGGAGTGAGCCTTGATCAGCGCCTTGTCACTCTCGGCCTGCTGGCTCTCTTGCTTGGCACGCAGGGCATTGGACATCTCGACCAGGATCTCGGGGTTCTTGACCAGATAGTCGCGAACGATTTGCTCGACATCGCTTTTGGTCAGCTCGCTTGCATGTACTGGCGTCGCCAGCAGGGTCACGCCAGCCAGCGCGCAAAACAGGGCATTTTTAATAGTCATAACGTTATCTTGCAGAGGATATGATAGAGGCCACTATAGTGGTTGAGTCTGTTTTCAAGTCAAGCTATCTGGCCAAAAAAGCGCTTTATGCGCCCTGATTGCCACTTTTTCATGTCATTTCGCGCAATTAACCAGCAATCAAACCGGACAGGGATTTACAAGCCGGATCAGCATGGTAATATTCGCCGCACTGCTGCGGAGGGGTGGCAGAGCGGCTGAATGCACCGGTCTTGAAAACCGGCGATGGGCGACCATCCGTGGGTTCAAATCCCACCTCCTCCGCCATTTATACCGAGCCCATGCAACCATGTTGCGTGGGCTTTTTATTGGCTATGTCCCAATTACGTGTTGCATGGGGCGCCCCAGCGCCTCATGCAAACATGCTTTGATATTCACCCCCCTCCCGTAACGCTCCAGCATC
>NZ_JBFODV010000119.1:0-3705 GCF_040908495.1 Aeromonas sp. R1-1
AGCGAGTAATCGCGCTGTGTCCGTTTCACACCTTGTCCCATCGGGTTCTCCATTTATTAGGGGGAAAGGTGTAAACCATATTCAGGACGGGACAGCCGGTAACAAAAAGCCCACTGCATGCAGTGGGCTTTTTTGATCCCGCCGTGTGAGCGCGGCGACAACAGAGGCAAGGGAAGCGGTCAGCGCCTCTCTATTTGCGATATTCGTTGTTGTAGTTCTGGATGAGACGCCGGGTCACCTCGTGCTGAGGATCGGCAAACACCTTGAGGGTCTTGCCGCGCTCCACCACCCGACCTTCGTGCATCACCAGCACCTCGTCGCTGATATGGCTGACGATACCCAAATCGTTGGCTACCAGCACATAACTCAGTCCCATGGTCTCCTGCATCTCCAGCAGCAGGTTGATGATCTGGGAGCGTACCGAGATGTCCAGGGTGGAGAGCGCCTCATCGGCCACCACTATCTTGGGGTTGAGGATCAGCGCGCGCGCCAGCGCCACCCGCTGCTGCTGACCGGAGGAGAGCATCTGCGGATAGAACAGGGCGTGATCCGGCAGCATCCCCACCATACGCAGGGTCTGCACCACCTTCTCGCGGCGCTCCTCCTCGGTCATCTCGGTGTTGAGACGCAGCGGGGTTTCCAGGATCTGGCCGACCCGGATCTTGCGGTTCAGCGAGGTGTTGGGATCCTGAAAAATCATCCGCAGCAGTTTGCAGCGAGTCTGGTAATCGCCATGCACCATCAGCTGGCCGTCGATGGCGATGTCGCCGCTGGTGGGTTCGATCATGCCAGCCAGAATGCGGGCGAGGGTGCTCTTGCCGGAGCCAGCCTCGCCGACGATGGCGAGGGTCTGACCCACTTCGAGGTCGAACGAGAGGGGCTTGATCGCCTCCACCGCCTGACGACGGAACAGACCGGTGCGGTTCTGGTAGGTTTTGCTAAGGCCTCTGACCTGCAACAGGGATGGCTCGATCACAAGCGGGGCTCCTTCATGGGGGCATTAACGGTCATCATTTTTTCGGCTCCTCCATGTTCAGCGGGAAGTGGCAGCTGAACTGATGGCCCTTGATCTTGTTCATCAACGGAGTCTGCACGCACTGCTTCTGGGCGTAGGGGCAGCGCGGCCCCAGACGGCAGCCGATGGGCAGGTGTTGCAGCGGCGGGATGACGCCGGGCAGGGTCTCGAGGCGCGACTTGTGGCGCACCAGCTTGTCAAAGTCGGGGATCGATTTGAGCAGGGCATCGGTATAGGGGTGATGCGGGGTCTCGAGGATCTGCTCCCGGGTGCCTACCTCCACCATCTGGCCGCAGTACATCACGTTGATGGTATCGGTCAGGTTGGCGATGGCGGCGATATCGTTACTGATGATCAGGATGGTGGTATTGCCCAGCTTGTTCATCTTGTCCAGCAGTCGCAGGATCTGGGAGTGGGTGGTGGACTCCATGGCGCTGGTAGGCTCGTCGGCTACCAGCAGACGCGGCTGGTTGGCAATGGCCATGGCGATCATCACCTTCTGGCACATGCCATCCGACAGCTCGTGGGGATAGGCGCGCATCACCTTGCGGTGATCCTTGACGCCTACCCGGTGCAGCAGGGCGATGGCCTTCTTCTTGCGCCACTGGAAGCGTTGCCAGAATTGCCCCTCGAACGAATCGGTCGGGATCGCCTCTTCCAGCTGGGTGCCGATCTCCTCGGAGGGGTCGAGACAGCTGATGGGGTCCTGGAAGATCATGGCGATCTCGCGACCCATGATGCGCCGGCGCTCCTTGGGGGCCATGGTCAGCAGATCCATGTCGTTGAAGCGCATCCGGTCGGCACGTACCGTCCAGTTGTCCTTCTCGATGCCGACGATCACCTTGGCGATCAGACTTTTACCGGAGCCGGATTCACCCACCAGACCGCGGATCTCCCCCTCGGTCAGGGTCAGGCTCACCTTGTCCACCGCCTTGACCTTGCCTTGCGGGGTGTCGATCTCGATGGTGAGATTGCGAATATCGAGCAGCGGCATCAGTCATTCCCCTCTTTGAGTGCTTCACGAATGCCTTCACCAACTAAATTGGTCACCAGCACGCTGAACAGGATGGCGATGCCGGGCAGGGTGACGGTCCAGGGGGCGAGATAGATAAGGTCGCTCGAATCGGCCAGCATGGTGCCCCACTCCGGTTGGGGAGATTGGGCGCCGAGGCCGAGAAAACCGACCGCCGAGATATCGAGAATGGCCGCCGACAAGGTGCGGGTGGTCTGGGCCACCAGGGTCTCGACAATGTTGGGCAAAATAGCCAGACGCATGATCCGGAAGGGGGGCGAGCCATCGAGGCGGCTGGCGGTGATGTACTCCTTCTGCATCTCGGCATGTACTGCGTTGTAGGTGGCCCGGATAAAGGGCGGGATCAAGGCGAGCGTAATGGCTATCAGGGTATTGCCAAAACCCGGCCCCATGATGGCGACCATGATGATGGCCATCAGCAGGGAGGGGATGGAGAGCAGGGTGTCGAGCAGGTGGTGCAGCACGCTCGATTTAAGCCCCTTGCTCATGCCGCCGAGGATACCGATGGCGGAGCCCACCACCATGGCGATCACCACTACGACCAGCGCATAACCGAAAGTGAGGCGCGCCCCCACCACCAGCCGGGAGAGCATGTCGCGCCCCAGATCGTCGGTGCCGAGGAAGTAGTCGATGTTGCCGGTCGCCGCCCAGGAGGGGGCGAGCAGCAGCTTGTCGGTGTGCTGTTCATCTATGCCGTAGGGGACGACCAGCGGCCCCACCAGCGTGATGAGCAGCAACAGCAAAAAGCACCATAGCCCCGCCATCGCCAGAGGATTACGGCTGTAGGAGGCCCACGTCTGCTCAAGGGGCGAGAGGATCTTGAGCTCGGGATAGATGTTCGATTTATCTTGCATAGGATACCTGGCTCCTGGTCACGCCATGAGCGCGTTCAATCTTGTTTGGCATACAACTCTTTGCGCCGTGCCGGATAGATAAGGGTGGTCAGCAACTCGGTGCTGACGCTGGTCAGGATCACGAAACTGGCCACTACCAAGGTCGCGCCGCGAATGGCGGCGTAATCCTGCAGGGCGATGCTGCTGATGAGCCAGCGGCCGATCCCGTGCCACTCGAACACCACCTCGGTGATCATGGCGGAGGTGAGCACGCTACCCAGTTGCAGACCCAGCAGCGGCAGTACCGGCGGCAGGGCGTTCTTCAGACCATGGCGCCAGACGATCTGCGCTTTGGAAAGGCCCCGGCTCGCCGCCGCCTTGATGTAGTTCTGCTTCATCACGTCGATGAGCGAGCTGCGTACATGGCGGATCACCTCGGTGGTAGGCACTACCGCCAGCACCAGTGACGGAAGGATCAGGTGGCGCAGGGCATCATGCAGTGCTGCTTGCCGCCAGGGCTCGTTGCTGAGCAGCACATCGATCACCGCGATGCCCGTGATGGTTGGCACGTCGTAGAGCAGGCTGATCTGCCCGGAGGCTGGCAACCAGCCGAGATCCAGCGAAAAGAGCATTACCACCAGCAGCGCCAGCCAGAATACCGGCACCGCATAGCCGATAAGACCGGCAGTCATGATGGAGAGATCCAGCGTCTTGCCCTGTGACAGGGCCGCCAGGGTGCCGAGAGGAATGCCCACCAGCAGCGAGATGGCGAACGCCGCCAGACAGAGGATCAGGGTCGCCGGGAAGTAGTGGCGGATCTCGTC
>NZ_JBFODV010000012.1:0-8583 GCF_040908495.1 Aeromonas sp. R1-1
GTCCCGTGCCATCGCCAGCTTCGAGCAGTATCGCCATATCCTGAGCGATGGCGAACCTTGCCCGCTGTGCGGTTCCGGGGAGCACCCCTACAGCCAGAGCCAACCCCAGGTGGCGGGGATCCTGGGTCAGCTGGCGGAGCGGGCCCGCAGTCTGGAACTGGAGTGGGAGCGGCTCAACCATCAATACATTCAGTGCGAGAGCGAGCGTCAGGAGCTGGCCCGCCAGCTGGCGGTGCGTCAGCAACATCTGCCGGAGCTGGAAACCCGCGCCGAGCAGCTGACCCTGCGCTGGCAACAGCTGGGGGGCGATACCCTGCTCGGCCATCCGCTGCCGCTGCGCCAAAGCCCCATTGAGTGGAACGAGCTGATGAGCACCCTGCTTGGCCGTGGCCAGGCGCTGGAGCAGGGGTTGGCCCAGAGCCAGCAGCAGCTGCGTCAGGCCCAGCTTGGCCAACAACAGCTGCAAGGGGTGCGTCAACAACTGAGCCAACTGGCTGCCCAGCACCAGCAGTTTGACCAGCAGTGGCAAGAGGCCGACCGCCAGCGCATCGCACTGGAAGGGGAAGTGAAGGGGATGGGCGAGCAGGAGGCGACCCTGCGCCAGCGTCTGGAACAGGGCGCCCACCGCCTCGACGAGCAGATGGGCGGCCAACCGTGGCGCCAGTGGCTCGGCAGCCAGCAGTGGCACGAGTGGCAGCGAGCCTGCGAAGCCTGGCTGCACGGCCAGAGCGAGTGGGAGCGGCTGGCCAGCGAGATCGCAAGCCTCACCCCGGCCCTGAGCGCACAGGAGGCGCGCCTGCAGACCCAGCGCGAGCTGCTGCACAAACTCGAGCGGGACTACAAGGAGCACGAACAGCAGCGTCAGGGGCTGCTCAACAGCCGCGCCGCCTGTCTGGGTGGCGAGGAGATCCCGCTGGTCGAGAACCGCTGGCAGCAACGACTGCAACAACTCGCCAGCGAACTGGAGCTGATGCAAAGCGGCGCCCGCGCTCTGCAGGAACGGCAGACTGAACTCAAGACCCGCCTCACCCATGTGGAGCAGGAAAAGCAGACCAGCAGTCGCCGCAAGCGGGAGGTGCTTGGGCGCTGGGCTGCCCACGCCAGTACCCTCGGCATCGCCGAATACGACCTGCGCCGCCTGCTCGCCATCAGCCCCGATGAACTCAAGGCGCGCCGCGCCGCCCTGCAAGGGCTGGAGGATGCGGTTGGCGAGGCGCGAACCCGCCTTGCCGAGCGGCAGCGGGCGCTGGCGCTGGAGGAGAGCAAGCGGGAGCGCTATCGGGAACATCACCCCGAGCTGGCAGCCCTGCCGGATGCAGCGCTGAGCGAGCAGTTGGTGGCGCTCGATGCCCGCTGTCGCGCCCTTGAAGAGCAGCTGTTCGAGTGCAAGAGCAAGCTGGCACAGGCCGAAGCCGCCGCTCTCAAGGCGGGTAGCCTGCAACAGGAGCTGGCCGCCCAGCAGGCAGTGGCCGACCACTGGCAGCAGTTGTGCGATCTGATCGGGCAAGCCAACGGCGCCAAGTTCCGCACCTTCGCCCAGAGCCTCACCCTCGAGCGCCTGCTGCTGGAGGCCAACGCCCAGCTCGCCGAGCTCTCGCCGCGCTACCGGCTGGAGCGGGTACCCGGTACCGATCTGGCGCTGCAAGTGGTGGATCTCGACATGGGGGACGAGGTGCGCTCGGTGGACTCCCTCTCCGGTGGCGAGAGTTTTCTGGTGTCGCTGGCGCTGGCGCTGGCCCTCTCCAGCCTCTCGTCACGGCAGACCCAGGTCGAGTCGCTCTTTATCGACGAGGGGTTTGGCACCCTGGATCCGGACAGCCTGGATCTGGCGCTCGCCAGCCTCGACTCCCTGCAGGCCGCCGGCCGCCAGATCGGAGTCATCTCCCACGTCCAGACGCTGGTGGAGCGGATTGGCGTGCAGATCAGGGTCGAAGCCCTCGGCGGCGGCGAGAGCCGGGTAGTGGTTCCCTGAGGGCCTTCGGCTCAATCACCACTACCATCGATCCACCACGCCGTAAATAACAAGACCCCGCCAATTGGCGGGGTCTTGTTGAGAGGCTATCAGCCGAAGCGGTAGGCGCCCATATAGAGGCTGCCGCCATCCCAGCTCTCGTGCAGCCGGGTAGGCGCCACACCATCGGCCGCCCCCAACGCCACAAAGAGCGGGCGCAGATGATCGTCGTGGGGATGGGACTCCACCGCTCCGGGAGCCTGCTGGCGATAGTCGAGCAGCGCCAGACGATCCTGGTCGGCCATCTTCTGCTCCAGCCAGTCGACAAACTGGCTGGCCCACTCCGGCACTGGCGAGCGTTCCGGTGCCAGCGCCCGCAGGTTGTGGGTGATGGCGCCGGAGGCGAGGATGCCAATCCCCTGACTGCGCAGCGCCCCCAATACCTCTCCCAATTGCCACAACTGGGCCGGGGTGAAGCTCGTGGGAATGGAGATCTGCACCAGCGGGATCTCGCTGTTTGGGTCGATCAGGGAGAGCGGCGACCAGACCCCGTGATCCAGCTCGCGCCGCACCGGGGTGGCGGTCAGTCCGGCCAGTGCCAGCTGGTCGCTCACCCCTTGTTGCAGCCACTCGGGGCTGCTGGCAGGCCAGCGCATCCGGTAGAGGGGCTCGGGAAAGCCGTAAAAGTCGTACATTAGCGCCGGTTTGGGCTCGACGTTGATCTGCAGCTCGCGGCTGAACCAGTGGGCGGAGATGACCACCAGCCCCTTGAGCTCATCCAGACGCAGGGTTCGCAGAAAGCGGGTGGCGGGTTGCTCACGCAGCACCAGATCCGGTGCGCCGTGGGAGATAAACCAGACGGGGGCGAGGGACATAAAGCGGACTCCAACAAAGTATCAGGGGGCGATACCGGAGGGGATATCGCTGTTGGAATCGATTATCCTCCCGCCATGAAAGGTGGACAATCCAGCAAGATAGATAAGAACTATCAACTAATGGTTGATAATTTCACGCCTTCACGACCGGTAAGCAGCAATAAATTTCAAGGCTGCGGCGCATCCTGCTGCGGTCGGGCTGCACGAAGCGCCATCCGGGTCGCTGCACTGTGATCCTGCCACTCTCGCCACGTCAATCCCTCGGCGGCCGCCTCCCCTTTCACTGGATGGGAGAAGATCGCCAGCAGACCGGCATTATCAAGCCAGTAGCGGGCTGGCAGCGTCTGAACCAGCAGCAGGGCGGCGCCCAGCAAGAGCAGAGCCCATCCGGTTTCATGGCTGTTTTTCATCCCGACCTCCTTCACCCGTGCGCCAATGAACTAACATTTTTGCGCAAGCCGGTGACAAGACGGTGACAGCGAGCGGGTGGTCATTTTACAACATCTGAACCTCAACCCGGCCAAACAACTACAGATGGCAACATTTGTATCCCTTCAGCCCGAACCTGTGGCCGTATGCTCTAAAATGTGACTCACAGGAAAACGTTATCCCTGAAAAGAAAACGTTATCTGGTCAAAACGTTGTTTCTGGATCATAAAAAGATTCCAAAAACTGGTGTATATTGCTCGGCGGAAATTCCTTAACCATGAAGATTGACATGAAAAAGACCAAAATTGTCTGCACCATCGGTCCGAAGACCGAATCCAAAGAAATGCTGGCCAAAATGCTGGACGCCGGCATGAACGTCATGCGCCTGAACTTCTCCCACGGTGACTACGCCGAGCACGGCAGCCGCATCAGCAACCTGCGCGCTGTAATGGCCGAGACCGGTAAGCACGCAGCTATCCTGCTGGACACCAAGGGTCCGGAAATCCGTACCATGAAGCTGGAAGGCGGCAACGACGTCGCGCTGGTCGCTGGCCAGACTTTCACCTTCACCACCGACCAGACCGTGGTTGGCAACAAAGACAAAGTGGCCGTGACCTATGCAGGTTTCGCCAACGATCTGCGCGTCGGCAACCGCATCCTGGTTGATGACGGCCTGATCGGTCTGGACGTTATCGAAATCACCGAGCGCGAAGTTATCTGTAAAGTGCTGAACAACGGTGACCTGGGCGAGAACAAAGGCGTTAACCTGCCGGGCGTCTCCATCAAGCTGCCGGCCCTGGCCGAGAAAGACAAGCGCGACCTGATCTTCGGTTGCGAGCAAGGCGTTGATTTCGTTGCTGCTTCTTTCATCCGTAAGAAAGAAGACGTTCTGGAAATCCGTGAGCACCTGAAAGCCCACGGTGGCGAGAACATCCAGATCATCTCCAAGATCGAAAACCAGGAAGGTCTGGACAACTTCGACGAGATCCTGGCTGTTTCCGACGGCATCATGGTTGCTCGTGGCGACATGGGTGTAGAGATCCCGGTTGAAGAAGTTATCTTCGCCCAGAAGATGATCATCGCCAAGTGCAACAAAGCCCGCAAAGTGGTTATCACTGCCACCCAGATGCTGGACTCCATGATCAAGAACCCGCGTCCGACCCGCGCCGAAGCTGGTGACGTGGCCAACGCCATCCTGGACGGTACCGACGCAGTCATGCTGTCAGGTGAATCCGCCAAGGGTAAGTACCCGCTGGAAGCCGTGACCATCATGGCCACCATCTGCGAGCGTACCGATGCCGTGATGCCGTCCAACCTGTCTACTGCCAACGACAGCAACAAGCTGCGCATCACCGAAGCCGTATGTAAAGGCGCCGTAGAGACCTCCGAGAAGCTGGACGCCCCGCTGATCGTGGTCGCTACCGAAGGCGGCAAGTCTGCCAAGGCCATTCGCAAGTACTTCCCGAAAGCCTGGATCCTGGCTATCACCACCAACAAGAAAACTGCTGCCCAGCTGGTTCTGACCAAGGGTGTGGTTGCTCACGTGGTTGACAGCATCGCCTCTACCGACGATTTCTATCGCATCGGTAAAGAAGCCGCGCTGGAAATCGGCATGGGTCTGAAAGGTGACGTGGTTGTGATGGTCTCCGGTGCTCTGGTACCGAGCGGCACCACCAACACCGCTTCTGTTCACGTTCTTTAATCAGAGCTGAACGAGTTGAAAACGGCGCCTGCGGGCGCCGTTTTTTTTGTCCCTCCCCCCTGCTTACCTGACAAGCCCGGTGTTAGAATCCACGCGAATTTAATCTATGCGGGAAATCTCCCGAATATCGCGTAATAACCCGGAAGTTATATGCCCTCAATACGTTTTAAAAGAGTCTCGGCCATCCTGTTGCCGCTGCTCTGTCTCCTCGCCAGCCTCTGCGTCCCGCAAGCCATGGCGCAAGATGTCCCCTCTCGCAACGCAGTTCAGCGAGCGCTGGATGGTCTGGGTAAATCAGAAACCCTGACCGTCAGTCAGCAAGCGGATCAGAAATTGCTGACCGAAACCCTCGGCCTGCTCGACAGCATCGACAAGGAAGAGGCGAAGGCCAAGACCCAGGCCCAGCGGATCCGCAACCTGCCCACCGAACTCAGAGAGATCAGTGCCAAGCTCGATGCCCTGACCAAGGGCAAGAGTGCCGAGCAGATCAAGAGCGAATACGCCAGCATGAGTCTGGCAGAGCTCGACAGCCGCCAGCCGGAAGTGCTGGCCAACATGCAGGCGGCCCAGGAGGCCCTCGGCGCCATCGGCAGCCAGCTCACCAGCTTGCAGACCCTGCCGGAGCGCGCCCAGGCCAGCATGAGCCGCGCCTACCAGCGCAGTCAGGAGATCCGTACCCGCCTCAACGCAGGTGAAAGCGTCTCCAGCGCCGAGAAGATGAAGCTCGGTGCCGAGCTGGCCCTGCTCGACCTGCAACTGGCCCACCTGCAAAAGGAGCTGGATAACCGTACCAGCATGCAGGATCTGGCGATCAAGCAGCGCGACTACCAGAGTGCCCGTCTCGCCAGCGAAGAGCAGAAACTGCAGCTGTTGCAGGATCAGAGCAGCGCCAAGCGCCTCGGCGACACCGAAAAAACCGCCGAGCAGACCGGTGAACTGGTGGCGACCGAAGACAGCCCGCTGGTGCAAAAAGAGCAGGAGCTCAACCACCAGCTCAGCCAGCAGCTGATCGGTGCCACCACCAGCCTCAACTCGCTGGTACAGAAGAACCTGCAAGCCAAGAGCTGGCTGGAGCGCGGCATCCAGACCGAGCGCAACCTCAATGAACAGGTGCAGATGCTCAAGGGCAATCTGCTGCTGTCGCGCATCCTCTATCAGCTCTATCAGCAGCTGGAAGCGGCACCCACCATCGCCGTCAAAAACCTGGAAGAGCAGATTGCCGACCTGCATCTGGCCCAGTTTGAACTGAGCCAGCAGCGTGACCAGCTATTCCAGAAGAACCTCTATCTGGACAATCTGATCGCCGGCAGCAAGGAACCGGTGAGCGAGGAGGACAAAGAGAGCCTTGCCAAGCTGCTCGACACCCGTATCAATCTGCTCGATCAGCTCAACCGCCAACTCGACAGCCAGCTTACCAACGCCATCAGCCTGCAGCTGACCCAGCAGCAGCTGGCGCGGGTCTATGCCTCTATCGAATTTACCCTGCAGCAACATATCTTCTGGGTAAGCAGCAACAAGCCCATCGACAGCAAGTGGTTTATCAGCTGGCCCGCCCAGGCCTACAAACAGGCCTCCGACTGGGTATTGAAACCGGACTGGAAACGCTGGCGAGAAGAGCTCTTGGGGATCTCCCTGCTCGCCTTCCCGCTGCTGCTGATCGGCGGCCTGCTGGTCTGGAAACGTCCGGCGCTGGTTGAGCGCGAGAAGAAGATCACCAAGGACCTTGGCCGTTTCCGTCAGGACAGCCAGTGGCACACGCCGCGCGCCCTGCTCTATACCGTGCTGCAACGCCTGCCGGGCAGCATGTTCATTCTGGCTGGCGGTCTGCTGCTCACCTACTGCGGTCTGCTCAGTCCCAAGTTGATGTTCCAGATCACCCTGAACCTCGCCCTCGGCTATCTGGTGTTCAGCGTCTATCTGGCGGTGATGCGCCCGGGCGGCATCGCCGAAACCCACTTCCGGATCCCGAAAGCGGAGCTGCAGGCCAAGCGCAACAGCATGCGCTACATCTGGTTGCCACTGCTGCCGCTCATCATGCTCGCGACCAAGGCGGTAGTTGAGCCCTCCACCCTGGGCAACGACGTGATCGGCCAGGCCATGACCCTGACCCTGCTGGGGCTGGCCGCCTATCTGGTGTTCCCCATCTCCCGCGCCCGCATCAAGGGCGAGGCGAGCATGCAGAAGTCGCTGATCGCCATCGCCCTGGCGCTGGCGCCGGTGGCGCTGATCGTGCTGGCCGTGCTCGGTTACTACTACACCGCGCTGAAGCTGACCGGTCGCCTGATCGAATCCTTCTACCTCATCATCATCTGGAGCCTGGTCTACCGCACCGCCCTGCGTGGTCTGGAGCTGGCGGCCCGTCGTCTGGCCTACCGCCGTGCGGTGGCCAAGCGTGAGCACAAATCTTCGGAAGATGCGGAAGGTGGCGAGTCCATCGAAGAGCAGCCCATGGATCTGGAGGATGTCAGCCAGCAATCCCTGCGTCTGACCCGTACCGTGCTGATGCTGATCTTCGGCGTCGCCTTCTACTGGCTCTGGTCCGATCTGGTGGCGGTCTTCTCCTACCTCGACAGCATGGTGCTGTGGCACCGCAGTGAAGGCACCGGCGCCAACGCCGTGCTGTTCCCGATCAGCCTGAGTGACGTGCTGATCGGCTTCCTGCTGCTCGGCGGTGCCTGGTCACTGGCGCGCAACCTGCCGGGCTTGCTGGAGGTGCTGGTGCTCTCCAAGCTCAACCTGGCTCAGGGGACCGCCTACGCCATCACCACCATGCTCAACTACGTGCTGATCGGCTTTGGCTCCCTCACCGCTCTCTCCATGATGGGCGTGCAGTGGGACAAGCTGCAGTGGGTAGCGGGTGGTCTGTCAGTCGGTATCGGTTTCGGCATGAAGGAGATCCTCTCCAACTTCGTCTCCGGCATCATCATCCTGTTCGAGCGTCCGGTGCGGATCGGTGACACCGTCACCATCGGCTCCTTCTCCGGTACCGTCTCGCGGATCCGCATTCGCGCCACCACCCTGACCGACTTCGACCGCAAAGAGGTGATCATCCCCAACCAGCAACTGATGACAGAACGGCTCATCAACTGGTCGCTGAGTGACACCGTCACCCGGGTGATCGTACGGGTGGGCGTGGCGTACGGCTCAGATCTTGAACTGACCCGCACCCTGCTCAAGCAAGCGGCCGATGAAAACAGCCGGGTGCTGAAAGACCCGGCTCCCATCGTCTACTTCCTCACCTTTGGCGCCAGCACTCTGGATCACGAGCTGCGCTTCTTCGTGAGCGAACTGGGGGATCGCAACCCGGCGGTGGACGAGTTGAACCGCAAGATCGACCAGCTGTTCCGCGAGAACGGCATCGAGATCGCCTTCAACCAAATGGATGTCTACATCAAGAACATGCAGGGCGAAGAGCAGAAGGTGGAGTCCAACTCCGCCGCCCTGCCGCCGCCCGCGGAAGATGGCAAGCAGCCAGCCTGATAGCGAACTGCACGGTTCTGATGGCAACAGCCGCTCACCCAGGTGAGCGGCTTTTTTATGGCTCTGTCCCAATTACGTGTTGAAAGGCTAATCTTGAAGTAGGCCATCACCTTGAGGTCTACCATCATGGATACCCCAGCCTTTCA